>NZ_VHLB01000002.1:0-220617 GCF_006547365.1 Myxococcus sp. AB056
GCCCCTCACTGCACGTTGACGACCCGCTCCTCGGAGTGGAACACCGTCGCCTCGCACGTGGCGACGCCCGTGCACTCCAGCACCTCGCCGGGCACGGTCGCGCTCAGCGTGAGCAGGTGGGCGGCGACAGGCGTCGTCGGCAGCAGGGTGAAGCGGAGGACCGCCTCTTCCTGCTCCGTGGGAATGGTGGCCGTGGCGCTCCCTCCCTCGCGCAGCAGGGTGGCCGCGGCGCGGCTGGGGACCTCGCCCTCGGGCAGCCACCGGAACGAATACTCCTGGCCGCGCGTGAGCCGGTCCTCGGCGCCGGGGCCCTGGAAGGAGAAGAGGCGCTTGGCCTTTCCGTTCTTCATCACCAGGGTGATGGTGTGCGTCCCGTCCTGGAGGACGATGCGGGCGTCCTCCATGGGCTGCCGCACCCAGACGTTGGGGTCGAAGTCGTAGTAGGCCCGCGTGGGCACGCACACGTCGCGGCCCGCGGTGCCGTCCACCCCGCCCCGCTCCAGTGCCATGGGCTGGCCGTTGAAGGTGGCCGTGACGCCCTCGCGAAGCTCGGTGCACCGGTCCACATCCGCCGCGGGCGAGAAGGTGACGGTGGCGCGGTGGGAGCCCGGCTCGTCCACGCCCTCGAAGATGTCCACGTCCGACTGGGACAGCGTCAGCGTCCGGTCGGAGAGTCCCGCCAGGTCCACGACTTCCGAAGTGAGGCTGCTGCCACAACCCGACAACAGGCCCACCGCGACGAAGGCCCCCGTCGGGATGCGAAGAAGGCTGCGACGAAGAATGGGATTCATGCGGCGCCGCACCCTATACCCGCGCCCCGCCGTCCGCGAGCAGCCCTTCGAGCCGAACCTTCACTTCCGGCCACTCCGTGTCGATGACGCTGTAGTACGCGCTGTCACGCACCACACCGCCGCGCACCAGCTTGTGGTGGCGCAGCACCCCCTCGAAGCGAGCGCCCAACCGCTCGATGGCCACCCGCGAACGCGCGTTGTGCTTGTCCGTCTTGAACTGCACCCGCATGACGCCGAGCGACTCGAAGGCGTGCCGCAGCAGCAGGTACTTGCACTCCGTGTTGATGCGCGTGCGCCACACGCGGCGGCCCAGCCACGTGTAGCCAATCTCCAGCGTCCGGTGGTCGCGCTGGATTTCGAGGAAGCGCGTGGTGCCCACCGGCGCGCCCGTCCGCCGCTCGATGATGACGAAGGGGCGCTCGCTCCCTCGCTCGGCCGCCTGGCAAGCGCTGTCGATGAAGGCCGCTACGTCCGCTTCGGTCCGCAGCACGCTCGAGAACCAGGTGAAGATGTCGTCCTCGCACAGCGCGGCCAGGGCCGGCGCATGCTCCGGACGCAGCGGCTCCAGGCGGACGTCGTGCCCTTCGAGCGTGACGGGCGGAACGACGAGGGGGACGCAGTCACGCCGGGGCACGGCGAAATCGGGAGGGAGGGTGGCGCTCATGGGACGCCCACTCTGCCCACCCGGGCGCGCCGACGACAAGCGGCGCGCCCGAACAGCCGTGACTCAGTAGTACCGCTTGCGCTTGCTGCTGGGGAGGATGCCCAGCACCTCGCGGTACTTGGCCACCGTGCGGCGGGCAATCTCGGTGCCCTGCGAGCGCAGCAGCTCGACGATTTTCTGGTCCGAGTACGGGTTGCGGGCGTCTTCCTGCGCCACCAACTGCTTGATGTGGTGCTTCACCGCCTCGCTCGCGGTGTCCTCACCGGAGACGCGGGCGATGGACGAGTTGAAGAAGTACTTCAGCTCGAAGATGCCCTGCGGCGTGTGCACGTACTTGCTGGTGGTGACGCGGCTCACCGTGGACTCGTGCATGCCGATGTCCTCGGCCACGTCCCGCAGGATGAGCGGCTTGAGGTGGGCAATGCCCTTGTCCAGGAAGTCCCGCTGGAACTTCACGATGCTCTCTGTGACTTTGTAGATGGTCCGCTGCCGCTGGTGGATGGAGCGGATGAGCCACATCGCGCTGCGCAGCTTGTCCTGGATGAAGTCCTTCGTCTGGCCCGGGCCCACCGCGCCCGTCTTCAGCGCGTTCCGGTAGGTGCCGGAGATGCGCAGCTTGGACAGGCCGTCATCGTTGAGCACCACCGTGTAGTCGTCCCCCATCTTGTAGACGAACACGTCGGGGGAGATGTACTGCGCGTCGTCCCCGCTGAAGTTGCGGCCCGGCTTCGGGTCCAGCTTCGGGAGCAGCCGCACCGCCCCCACCACCTCTTCCAAGGTGACCTTCAGGTCCTTGGCGATGGCGGGCAGGTTCTTGCTCTCCAGGTACTTCATGTGCCGCTTGATGATGAGGCCCAACAGCGGCGCGTGCGGCTCCCGGATGCCCTGGAGCTGGATGAGCAGGCACTCCTGCAAGTCACGGGCGCCGCAGCCGCGCGGGTCCAACATCTGGATGCGCCGCAGCGTGCGCTCCGCGACGTGCATGGGCACGTCCGCCTCGTTGGCCAGGCGGATGAGCGGATCCCCATCCACTTCCGGCAGCTTGAGGTAGCCGTCGTCATCCAGGTTGCCCAGGATGAGCATGGCGATGCGGCGCTCGGCGTCATTCAGGCGCAGCGTGCCCAGCTGCTCCTGGATGTGGTCGACCAGGTCCGCCTTCTTGACGAGGTTGGCCTCGAACGACGGCATGTCGTCCGTGGCCACGTTGCCCTTGTTGGAGGCCGTGGTGGGCTCATTGAACTGGTAGCTGTTGAGGTACTGCTCCCAGTCGATTTCCGGGGGGCCCTCCCCGTCCGCCTTGAACTCCGTGGCGGTGTCGCTGGTGGCCGCGGGCAGATCCACGTCCCGCGGCACCTCCATGTTGTCTGCTTCCAGGGAGGCTTCCCCGGGTTCCTTGTCTCCCACATCCCCCGGCGCTTGCTCGTCTGGTTGCTCCAGCAGCGGGTTCTGCTCCATCTCCTCGCGGACCTGCTCGAGCAGTTCCATGCGAGACAGTTGGAGGAGCTTGATGGCTTGCTGCAGCTGCGGCGTCATCACCAGCTGTTGGGCAAGCTTCAGGCTTTGTTTCAGTTCCATCGCCATGAGACGGGGTCTCCCGGGTTGATTCGGTCCCTCTGGACAGAGGACCACCATCAAAGACCGTGCCAACGTAACAAGGAGCCCTGACTTCGTCTAGCCCCGAAACGAGGGTCCCTTGCTTGCATGCTCAGAATTCCACAAGGAATTCGGGGGCTTAAGAGCACTCAGTGTGTCACATGCGCGTTGACAGGTCGACGCAAAAGCGGGGCCAACCCATTCTAAGCACTCCTCTGACAGGTGGCCAGCCGTGCTCAGAGCGCTTGTTGGAGGCGGAACCGTTCCCCCAGGTAGACGGCGCGAGCCTTGGGGGACGCGGCGATCTCCGCCGGGGTGCCCTCTTCCAGGATTCGCCCCTGTGCGATGATGTACGCACGATCACAGATACCCAGGGTGTCCTGGACGTTGTGGTCGGTGATGAGGACGCCCAGCCCGCGTTCCCGGAGGAGGAAGATCTGCCGCTGGAGGTCGCCCACGTTGATGGGGTCCACGCCAGCGAAGGGCTCGTCGAAGAGGATGAAGCGGGGCTGGGGGATGAGGCTGCGGGCAATCTCGGCGCGCCGGCGCTCGCCGCCCGAAAGGTCTCCCCCCAGGGACTCCCCGACGTGCGTGAGGCCGAACTCGTCCAGGAGGGTGTCGGCGCGCTGCTCGCGGGCCTTGGCGTCCAGGTCCTTCTGGAGCTCCAGCACGGCCAGGAAGTTGTCGCGCACCGTGAGCTTGCGGAAGACGGAGGCTTCCTGGGGCAGGTAGCCCACGCCCCGGCGAGCGCGGCGGTGCATGGGCAGGTGCGTGAGGTCCTCGTCGCCAATGCGCACGCGTCCCGCATCCGGAGACACCAACCCCACCACCATGTTGAAGCTGGTCGTCTTCCCCGCGCCGTTGGGCCCCAGCAGCCCCACCACTTCCCCGGGGGCCACGCTGAAGGACACGCCGGCCACCACCTTCTTGCGGCCGCGGAAACTCTTCTCCAGGCCCTCGGCGATCAGCCTCGCGCTCATCGAGCCGTGCCTCCCTGGGCGGAGGGGGCCGTCCCGGAGGACGGGGCCGGCCGAGGCGCGGACTGCCGCCCCTTGCGCCTGGCCGGGGTGGGGTTGGAGGGCAGCGATTCGAAGACGATGACGGCGTTCTCCACCTCCAGCCGCTCGTTGCCCAGCGTCAGCCGGACCTTCGTCCCGCGCATGTGCGTGGTGCCCTGGCGGGCCTCGGGCGAGCCCGTCACCACCAGCACGCCGCTGGGCACGTCGTACTCGGCGCGCTCGCCCTTGGCCATGCGGTCGCCGTCCACGGCATGCACCCCGCCGGTGCACACCACACGCGTCACCTCGCGTTGAGGGGTGTAGTTGGCCGTCATCCGGTCGCACTTCAGGTCGAGCGTGCGGTGCTTCACCTTCACGTTGCCGGTGAGGGTGGCCTGGGACTTCTGGAAGGTGACGTTGTCGCCGTTGATTTGAACGGGCTCCGTCAGCTCCTTGCCGCCCAGGGGGCCCGGGGCGCGAGTCCCAGCGGTGGAGGCAGAGCCCCCCACGGCGGCGGGAGGCGCGCCCTGCGCGGGGGTGGCGGCGACCGCGGGCGCGGGCTGCGCGATGAAGAAGGCCATCACGAGGAACTCAATCACTCTGGCGCTCCCAGCACGGACTCCACCGAGCCCGCGAAGTTGAACGTCTCGTCCGGGAAGAACAGCTCGAAGCGGTCCGCCCTCAGCCGATAGTCAGGTCCCTTCACCGTCACGCCCTCGTTTCCATGCGCCCGCTCCGTGGTGGCGTCGTACGTCAACCGGGGAGTGCGGGCCTCCATGCCCTTCCCGGTGCGGATGATGACACCGCCCGAGGCCACCACCTGCTTGGACGCGAGGCTCCCCTCCATATTCGGGGCGCTCACCTCCACGCCTCCCTCCGTCCCGGGGGGCGCACCCTGGGAAGAGGAACCCGGCGGAATCCGGATGGTGGCGTCCGTGGCCCACACCTCGCCGGTGGTGCGCTGGTAGGACACCTGCCGGGCCGTGCCGGAGCGGATGAGCCGGTCGCCCTCGAAGGACTCCAGGCGTGCGCCGTGCAGCACCACCTCCGGGGGAGGCTGGCCGCCGGACGCACCCTCGCCGGAGCCCGGCTTGCAACCGGGGGCGAATACCAGGATGACGAGGCTGGCGGCGAGCAGGCGAGACACAGGGCTTCCTTATCACCCGGCGGATGCGGGCGCCGCCTCCGGAAGTGGGACGTCCTCGCTCACCGGTGGACGCGTTTTCCAGCGCTGGTGCATCCACACCCACTGTTCCGGCGTCCGCCGGATGGCGGCTTCGATTCGGCTGGACAGGGCGGCGGTGAGGGCCAGGGCGGCCGCCTCGCGGTCCGTGTCCTGGGGCACCGGGACCTCTTCCATGGACAGGCGGTACCCCGCCCCTTCGCGGTGGCAGAAGCCCGTCACCACCGCCGCGCCCGTGCGGATGGCCAGGTCAGCGGCGGCGCGCGGGGTGGCGGCCAGATGCCCGAAGAAGGGCACGAAGAGGGACTGCACCTTCGTGTCCTGGTCGATGAGGATGCCCAGGATTTCGCCGTTGCGCAGGGCGCGCAGCATGGCCCGGGCAGCGCCTTCCTGGCCGCGCCAGATGCTCCGCACCCCGCCGCGGGCCCGGAACTGGCCCACCAGCTCCGTCAGCCGGGGGTCGGTGGTCTCCTTCGCGATGCTCTGGCTGGGGTAGCCGGCGCGCGCCACGCGGCGGGCGAGCAGCTCCCAGTTCCCCACGTGTCCGGACACGAAGACGACGCCGCGCCCCCGGGCCAGGGCCGTCTCCAGCACCTGCCGGTCGGCGTCCGGCCAGGCGACCAGGCGCTCCAGGGCCTCGTCCAGGGCGCCCGTGCAGGCCACCTCCAGCGCGGCGGCGGCCAGGTGGCGGAAGGCGTCGCGGGCCAGGGCCTGCCGGTCTGCGTCAGACTTTTCCGGGAAGGCCACGGAAAGGGACTTGAGGGCCTTGCGGCGCTCCCCTCCGGCCAGGGTGTAGGCCAAGGCGCCCAGGCGCGCGCCCAGGCTCCGGGCGACCCCCAGGGGCAGAGGTTGAAGGAGCAACAGGACGCCACGGATGAGCACGTAGCGGAGGAAACGCTTGAGGCGCTTTGCTAAGGGTGGACGCTCCACGAGGCGTTCAATATCCCATGCGCGAATACAACTTCGACGGGCTCGTTGGGCCCACCCACAATTACGGCGGCCTCTCGCCCGGCAACCTGGCGTCGCAGAGCCATGTCGGTGAGCCCAGCCACCCCCGGGACGCGGCCCTCCAGGGGCTGGAAAAGATGCGCTTCGTGTCCGCCCTGGGGGTGGGACAGGCGGTGCTGCCGCCCCAGCCGCGCCCATCCCTGCACGCGCTGAGGGCGCTGGGCTTCACGGGTTCGGACGAGGAGGTCATCACCCGGGCCGCGCGCGAGGCCGAGCACCTGCTGCGCCTGACGTCCAGCGCGTCCTCCATGTGGACGGCCAACGCGGCCACGGTGGCGCCCAGCACGGACACGGCGGATGGCCGGGTGCACCTGACGCCGGCCAACCTGTCGCAGATGTACCACCGGGCCATCGAGGCGGAGACGACGCACTCGGTGCTGCGCGCCATCTTCTCCAGCGAGAAGCACTTCGCGGTGCACGCGCCGCTGCCGGGCAGCGGGCACTTCGCGGACGAGGGCGCGGCCAACCACACGCGGCTCGCCACGCCAGGGCACGCGGGCGTCCATCTGCTCGCCTGGGGCCGCAGCGCGTGGCAGGACGTGCAGGGGCCCAGCCGCTTCCCCGCGCGGCAGACGCTGGAGGCCAGCCAGGCGCTGGCCCGGCTGCACCAGTTGGACGCGAAGACGGTGCTCTTCCCGCAGCAGCACCCCGAGGGCATCGACGCGGGGGCCTTCCACACGGACGTGCTGGCGGTGGGCAACGAGCGGTTCCTGATGCTGCACGAGCTGGCCTTCGTGGACCACGCGGGGCTGCTGGCGGTGCTGCGCGAGAAGCTGGGCCAGGACTTCCGCGCGGTGGTGGCCACGAATGCGGAGCTGCCGGCGAAGGACGCGGTGAAGGCGTACCCGTTCAACTCGCAGGTGCTGACGCTGCCGGACGGCACCATGGCGATTGTGGCGCCGATAGAGAGCCGGGAGACGCCCGCGGCGCGGCAGTTCCTGGAGCGCGTGGTGGCCGAGGACACGCCGGTGAAGGCCGTGCACTACCTGGACGTGCGCCAGTCGATGAACAACGGCGGCGGACCGGCCTGCCTGCGCCAGCGGGTGTGGCTCACGGATGAGGAGCGCGGGGCCATCAAGGCGGACGTCTTCTACACGCCCGCGCTGCATGACTCGCTGGCCGGCTGGGTGCGGCGGCACTACCGCGAGGTGCTGCGGCCCAAGGATTTGCAGGACCCGCAGCTGGCGCGGGAGACGATGACGGCGCTGGATGAGCTGACCCGGATTCTCAACCTGGGCAGCGTCTACGATTTCCAACGCTGAGGCACGTCGAACGCCCGGCCGCCCTACGCACGGGCGGACGGGCGCTCCGTGGTCGGCTGTAAGCCCGAGTGTGGCAGGCACCCGTGGTCGGACGCGCTGGCGGTCATCACCTTCTTTCTAGAGGAGGTGAGATTCCCCATGATTCCCGAAGCGATACAGCACTATCTGCGCCGCAACGGGGTGCGTTTCGAGCGGTACTGGCACCCGCGTGCCGTCAGCGCTCAAGAAGTGGCCGAGTCGCTGCACGTCTCCGGCTGGCGCGTGGCCAAGTCCGTCATCGTGATGGCGGACCGGCAGCCATGGATTGTCGTCGTCCCCGCGGCGGGCACCGTCGATTTGAACCAGGTCCGAGACATGCTGGGTGCCCGGCACGTCCGCCTCGCGACCGAGCCGGAATTCTCCGGCCACTTTCCCGACTGCGAGGTGGGCGCGGAGCCCCCCTTTGGTGAGCTCTACGGCCTGCCTGTCGCCATTGATGAATCCCTCAGCCTGGCGGAACGACTGCTCTTCCGCGCGGGCTCCCACGAGGAGTCGCTCGAGCTGCGCTTCCAGGACTTCGCCACCTTGGAGTGGCCCCTGGTGGCCTCCTTCATCGAGAAGGAGCAGCAACTCCAGGCCCTCAACAACACCGGCGCGCCCAGCCGCTCCCATGAGGAGGCACACGCCCACGTCTGAACCGGAGCGAGGCCCGGGCGCCTAACGCGCGTCCCGAGCCTCGCCATCCACATTTGGGCCCCGCAGCAGGTACTCCAGCTCCGCCTCGCGCGGGTCCTCCGACAGCGTCTTGCGCCGCGAATCCACGCGCTCGCGCTCCGCGCCTTCCAACCGCGACACCCAGGCCTGTGCCTCGGCCCGCGCGCCCACGGGAAGATGCCGCATGCCCTCGTGGACCGAACGCGCCGCCGCGTCATAGCGACGCAGCGCCTCCTGGGTCCGCGCCACCGCGAAGAACGCATCCGCGCCAGGCACGAGCCGGGCCGCCGTCTGCCGCCGCTCCAGTGCGTGGGAAAGCAACCCCTCGCGCTCCAGGCACGCCGCTTCCATGGCCAGCAACCGCGCGCGCTGGGCGTAGTCCGTGATGAAGGGCGCCAGCGCCTGGAGCGTGTCCTTCGCCCGCCGCGTCAGCCCCGCGTCCAGTTGCTGCGCCGCCAACTGGAAGGACAGCGCCACATTGCCCGGGAAGCGCGCCAACAGCTGCTCCAACGCACGCAGGGCCTCCTCCCGCTTCCCCTGCGCCCGCAGCACTTCCGCGCGCAACAGGTGCGTGTCCAGCGCGTCCGGCGCCAGGCGCTCCACCTGCGCCCGCGCGGCCTCCGCCGTCTCCAAATCTCCTCGCAGGATTCGCAACCGGGCCTCGCGCGCCCACAGCGCCGCGGCTTCCGGCTGACCCGCGAAGTGCTCCCGCGCCCAGCCCGAGTAGTCCAGCGCCAGCGCCAACCGCCCCGGCGTGTTGGCCAGCGCGTCCAGCAGCCGCACCGCGGTCGCGGGCGACCGCGGCGTCAGCACCGTGAGCGACGCCAGGGTCTCCGCTTGGGGCAGGGCCTCACCCAGCAACACGGTGGCATCCCCAGCCTCGTGCGCCAGCCGGTACTCCAGGAAGCCCTGGGCGCTCCGCCCCAACGCCAGCAGCGCCCGCGCCGCCACCCGGTGGGAGCTGGCATCCAACGGCGCCAGGTACAGCGCCCGGTTGACCAGGGCCAGCGCCTCCCCTGCCCCCTCACGCCCTCGCGCCGCGTGCGCCGATGCCACCAGCCGGTACAACAGGTAGTCCGAGGGGTGCCGGTCCACCAGGGCCAGTCCCCGCGCGTGGACCTCCCGCGCGGATGCCCCCGACGTGACGAGCCGCACCAGCTCCGCCTCCGCGTCGCCCAGGCGATGACGTCCGGGCACCAGCGCCACCAGCGCCACCGCCGTGAGCGCCAGCCCCGTCCCCAGCACCGCGCCCGAGGGCCGCGCGCTCCACGCCTTCTCCTCGGCGGCCCGCTCCCGGGGACGCGCCACCGCGCCCAGCGCCACCAACGCCGCCACCGCGCACGCGGGCAATTCCAAGCTGAAATCGAAGAGGTCGTGCAGCGCCAGCGCCGCCACGCCCGCGAGCGCCGCCAGGTCCACCGTCTCCAGCCCCTCACGGCGCAGCAGCCGCAAGAAGCCCCAGACGGCCACCGCCAGCAGCACCAGCCCCAGCGCGCCCAGCTCCGCCGCGACCTGCAGCACCGCGTTCTCCGGGTGCGTGAAGGTGTTGGGATTGGGCTCCGACTGGTAGCGCGGGAACGCCGCCTCGAAGGCGCCGCGCCCCATGCCCAGCACGGGAAACGCCCGCGCGGCGTCCGCCAGCATCGGCCATAGCGCCACCTTGGACTGGCGCAGCTTCTCCACGCTGTCCGCGGTGCGCGCCTCCGCCCACAGGCCGTCCGCCGCCGTGTACGCACCCACCATCAGCACGCCCAGCAGCCCCAGCAGCGCCGCGGCGCTCCGGGCCCAGACCGGGGGCGCCCCTTTACCGGACGCGCGGCGATTGCGAAGCAGGAACAGCGCCAGCAGCGCCTGTCCGAAGGCGAAGAAGGCAATGCCTCCGCGCGACAGCGACAGCACCACGCCCAGCCCCGACACGCCCGCCGCCAGCGCGTATGGCAACGCTCGCGACTGCTGTCCGCGCGTCAGCGCCAGCCCCACGCCCAGCGTGGACGCCAGCGCGAGGAAGCCGGCCAGGTGGTTCGGGTTGCCAAAGGGCGTCACCAGCGTGGGCCGCGCGTGCATCCAGTGCATCAGCCCGAAGAGGGACTTCACGCCCATCAACGCATGGCCCAGCCCCATCACCGTGAGGCCCGCGCCGGTGAAGACCACCGCCGCCAGCAACCGCTCCCGGCTGCTCCGCGAGCGACTCACCTGCACCGTCGCGAGGAAGGCCAGCAGGTAGGCCAGGTGCTTCGCCAGCTCGCGCCAGGTGGCGGACGGGTCCAGCGACACCGGCCGCGCCCGCTCCAGCCCCAGCGGCACCAGCGCGAACTCCCGCAGCGCGGCCGCCTCCGGACTCAGCAGGCGCAGGACACCGGCCGGCAGAGGCACCAGTTGCACCGCGCACAGGCCCGCCCCCAGGGCCAGGGGCACCGCCAACAGCGGAACGCGCAGCGACTGGCCCTGCCGCTTCGCCCCTATCGCCGCCAGCACCGCCGCGGCGCCGGACAACAGCACCAGCGGCCCCAGCAACCACCCCGCGGCGCCACCCAACGCCAGCGGACACACCACGACGAGCGCCGCCAGCGCCGCCTCGGCGAACAGGGTGAATCGAGAGGCACTGCGGGAAGCGCGGAGCATGCGGGGATTGGCCGGGTGAGTATCACAGCACCCGCGCCCCTCGCCCGCCACCCCGCCTCCAGGACGAGCCGCCAGGAGACCGGACGTGCGCGAAAGGTGACATCAGAAGGCGAAGGCGACCAGCGGGATGCCGGCGCGCAGCGTCCACTGCCGCGTCTGCATGGCCCCTCGCGCGTCCCGGCGGGCCTTCACGTCGCGCAGCTCATCCTCCAGGCGGATGCGCTCGCGAACCAGGCTTTCCCTGTGGGCCCGGTTGATACCCGCTTGCTTGGAACCCGTGACGATGCCCGCGATGAGCAGCCCGACCCCCGCGACTCCGCCCAGCGTCGTGCTCACCCCCAGGGCCAGCAAGGTGCCGGCGTCGTCGTCATTCGACGAGCTCATGCCGACGATGATGAGGGGGATGCCCAATAGCAGCAGCGGGGACAGCACGTAGCCCGAGTACGCCATCACCAACGACCCCGCGGGCCAGTTCGTGTCAACGGAGCGAATCTCGCTCTGGAGCATCGCGATTTGCTGCGTCAGCTCGCGAGCGCGGGCGTCCAGGTCCTCTGGCAGGGGCGGCGTGGGCGTCCCAGAGACGTCCGGCGCCTCCTCCGCCGGGGCCTGGGCCACGAGGAGCCGGGCGGACACGGGCCGCTCGGACACGGGCGTCAGAAGTGAGTGGGACGTTGAAGTGGACGCGGTGGCCAGCAACGCAGCGGCGACGATTGACAACATGTGTGGCGTTTCCCCCAGGTGTGGAGCAGGCGGGCGACCCTAGCATCCGCCCAGGCACGAAGGGCTCGAAGCCAGCTTGCATCCAGGGGACCTTCTGGCATGTTCGCCGCAGCCATGCGCCGCTTCATCGTCACCGCCGCCCTCCTCTGTTCCGCCCTGTCCGGCCTCACCGGCTGCAAGGGCGCCTGCCGCGAGCTGTCCGAGAAGCTGTGCGACTGCTCCATCAACTCGGTGGAAAAGGAGCTGTGCCTCCGCCGCGCCTCCCAGGAGGAGAACCGCGTGGAGCCCACCGCCGAGGACGAGGCCGTGTGCGAGGAGCGCCTGGCCGGCTGCGACTGCCGCGCCATCGAGACCGACGAAGGCAAGCGCGCCTGCGGCCTCTCCCGCTGAGGCGCCCCACCTGACCGGAGGCTCCGGGCGTCTGCGCCCCGGACGCCGCCCGTCTCGCCTGACGGCGCCAGCCCGCCGCTCAGGTCCCCGGCACCACCGACTTCACGGGCTCGCGCGGCGCCCCCTCCACCCAGGGCGTCAGCGCGGCGCGGACGCGTGAGCGCAGCGGTGTCTCCACGGCGCGGTGCACCCACAGCGACGCGGGCACGCCCAGCAGCAACACGGTGGCCAGCAGCCCTTCGGGCGTGCGCAGCTCCACCCAGGGCGACGCCCAAACCCCCAGGCCCTTGGCCGCCTCCGACACCGGGTACTGGAGCAGGTAGAGCGCGTAGCTGGCGCCCCCCAACTTCACCAGCGTGGGCCGTGACAGCAGCCAGCCCAGGGCGCCTCCGCCCCGCGCCAGCCCGTACACCAGCAGCCCCGACGCGGGCGCCAGCAGGGCGTTGTGCATCAGCGGGTACGGCACCCTCGAGCCCGCCGCGCCCGCCGCCACCAGAAGCGCCGCCCCCAGCGCCGCCAGCACCGCGCCGGAGCCCTTCGCCCCTCCCGCCGCGCCCTCGCGCACGAAGCACCAGCCCAGCAGGACGCCGAAGAGGAACTCCGGCAGCCGCGCCAACGGGTTGAACTTGAGCGCCATCAGCCAGGGCCCCGACGCATGCACGTCCACGGGGCCCGGGCCGTCCGGCAGGAGCGCCAGGTACAGCAGCGGCGGCAGCAACCCCAGCACCCACGCGCCGCCCAGAGCCGCGGGGAGCCACGCGGGCTTGAGCCGGGGCAGCCCCTTCGCCAGCCGGGGAAAGAGGCCGTAGAAGCAGGCCTCCACCGCCACGGACCAGCCCGGCGGATTCCAGTACAGCGCGAGCCGGGGAACCCAGGCCTGGAGCAGCGCCAGCGTCGCCACCCCGCCCACCGCGAGCTTCGCGGCGGCCACCTTCCAGCCGTTGTCCGCCACGGACGCGGCGATGGTGGTGGGCGCGGACAGGAGGAACGTCAGCGCGTAGACGGGGTACACGCGGGCGACGCGCGCGGCCCAGAAGGCCCGGGGCGACGTCTCCATGCGCCCGTCCGCGTCCAGGTAGTTCCAGGCGAGCACGAAGCCGGACAGGACGAAGAAGACGCCCACCGCGGCGTAGCCCGCGCCCACCCAGTCGCGCAGCGCTTCCGGCGCCGTGCCCAGGCACGGCGCCGCGAAGTGGAACAACACGACGTGCAGGGCCGCGACGAAGCGCAGCCCCGTCAGCGCGTCGAGGGCCCTGCTCCCGCTCACCGCTACCGCCGGCCGATGCCGTAGTACGTGAAGCCCAGCTCACGCATGCGCGCCGGGTCGTACACGTTGCGGCCGTCGAACACGACGGGCGACTTCATCAGCGTCTTCATGCGCTCGAAGTCCGGGTGGCGGAACTCGTTCCACTCCGTCACCACGAAGAGGCCGTCCACGCCCTCCAGCGCCTCGTAGGGCACGGAGGCGTAGCGGATGCGATCACCGAAGACGCGCTTGGCGGTGTGCGGGGACACCGGGTCGTGCGCAATCACCTGGGCGCCCTTGCCGATGAGGCCCTCGATGACCTCGATGGACGGCGCCTCGCGCATGTCGTCCGTCTTCGGCTTGAAGGCCAGGCCCCAAACGCCGAACTTGCGGCCCTCCAGCGAGCCGTAGTGCTTGGTGGCCTTGTTCACCAGCAGCTTCTTCTGGCGCTCGTTGGTGCGCTCCACGGCGCGCAGCAGGTCCAGCTCCAGGCCGTACTCACGCGCGGTGGCCACCAGCGCCTTCACGTCCTTGGGGAAGCAGGAGCCGCCGTAGCCCACGCCTGGGAAGAGGAACGGATAGCCGATGCGCTTGTCCGACCCCAGGCCTTTGCGCACGAAGTCCACGTCCGCGCCCACCTTCTCGCAGAGCGCGGCGATGTCGTTCATGAAGGAGATGCGCGTGGCCAGCATCGCGTTGGCCGCGTACTTCGTCAGCTCCGCCGAGCGCGTGTCCATGAACAGCACCGGGTTCTCGGTGCGCACGAAGGGCGAGTACAGGTCCGCCATCACCTTGCGGGCGCGCTCGGAGTCCACGCCAATGACGACGCGGTCGGGCTTGAGGAAGTCGTCCAGCGCGGCGCCTTCCTTGAGGAACTCCGGGTTGGAGACGACGTCGAACTCGATGTCCGTCACCTTGCGGATGGCCTCGCGCACCTTGTCCGCGGTGCCCACCGGCACGGTGCTCTTGTCCACCACCACCGTGTACTGCTTCATCGCCTTGCCAATCTGCTCGGCGGCGGCCAGCACGTACTGGAGGTCGGCGTCGCCGCTCTCACCTTCCGGCGTGCCCACGGCGATGAAGACGACCTGGGCGTTGGTGACGGCCTCCGTCAGGTCCCGGGTGAAGAACAGGCGCTTCTCGCGCACGTTCTTCTTGATGAGCTCCTCCAGGCCGGGCTCGTAGATGGGCACCTCGCCCGCCTGGAGCATGCGGATCTTCCGCTCGTCGATGTCCACGCACGTGACGTCGTTACCCGAGTCCGCGAAACAGGTGCCCGCGACCAGTCCGACGTAGCCGGTTCCGATGATGGCAATACGCATTGAGGGAGCCCCAGTGAATGTCTCTTGAAGGACTCATACGCCGGGAGGGAGTCCGAAAGAAAGCCCATCCCCGTCACGGGGGCTCCTCTGCGAGCAGCCGAGTCTACTGGCCCGTGAGCAGGCGGCGAACCCGCTCCATCCCCTTGAGGGCCGAGGTCCGGCCGGGGGTGCATACAGGACCCACCACCGTCCGCTCCAGCAACTCCCGCGTCGCCCGGCGCAGCGGCGGCAGCGCGGCGGTGGCGTCCGCGGCGGCGTCCGGGAACAAGCGCGCGACAATCGACAGGGACGTGTAGAGCGCCCGCTCCAGACGCCACTCCGCGGCCCGGGCCAGCAGCACCGGCACATCCAACGGACGCGAGTACACGCCGCCCATCCACTTCGCGCCGGTGACGAGCTCGCGCAGGTCGATGAAGGACAACCACGGCACCGCGTACCCATGGCGCGCATGCTCCAGCGCCACCAGCAGCACCGCGTCCTCCAGCTCCGGGCGGTAGAGCGAGGAGCCATACACGCGCATGGGCTTCGCCCGCTCGAGGATGCCCGCCGTCTGTTCGCGGCGCTGAGGACCCAGCACGTCCGAATAGAGCAGGATGACGGTGCGCCCGTCGGACACCACCTTCGTGGCGCCGCTGTTCTCCGTGTCGGGCTCTGGGACGAACTCGTGGTGGGACAGGAAGCCCGAGAAGCCGTCCACGTCCAGGCGCTTCATCAGGATTTGCAGCTCCGGCACGGGCCGGAAGCCCACGTGTGGATAGAGCGAGTCCGCGAAGGACGCGGCTCCCATCAGCACCAGCTTGCGTCCCTCCAGCGCGCCCACGATGCGCTTGAAGTTCACGAGCTTCATCACGTTGTCGTTGACGGAGCCCTGATAGATGCTGAGCAGTTTGTCCCGCGCCCACTCCGGCGCGTTGCCCGCGCCCAGCCGGTACTCCAGGTTGTAGGCCGCCAGGGGCGCCAGGCCCTGCATGATGGCCCAGTCCACATACTCATCCCAGGGCGCCCCCCGAAGCGCGCCACGCGGCGGGTCGAACGAAGAGAGAACTCGGAAGGTATTGAGAAGACCGGCGGACATGGGGCCCCCTTTAACGGTCCGGACGCATGGCCTGCAACGTCCGGATGGCGTCACGCCCAAGCACCAAGGGTGAACAGCCGACACTGGGCGGCCTTCCGGGGTGGGTCCCCAAACCGAGCCGAGTGAATACCTGGGCCGCCCGGTACGTCGCGGGCCGGGCAGGCTTTCTGGGAGGCGGCATGTCGCAGCAGGGATGGTCGGACGGGCGTCCGGGCCGTTGGCTCACGCTTGGAGCGCTCGGATGGGTGGCGTGCACAGGCACGACACCCGCGGAACCTCCGGCATTCGACAACACCACGGCGGTGGAGTCGGAGGCCCGGTGCGAGGTGCGTCCGCCCTTCGAGCCCCACTTCGAGCCCGAGGTGGAGTGGGCGTGGACGGCCAGTCCCCTCATGCCCACGCATACCAACGCACAGGCCACGCCCGTGGTGGTGGACGTCAACGCGGATGGCGTCCCCGACGTGGTGTTCAACAGCTTCGAGGGCTGGAACTTCAAGACGAACGGCGTGCTGCGCGCCATCAGCGGCGCGGACGGCTCGGACCTGTGGACGGTGACGGACCCGGCGTACCGCACCCGGGGCTCGGCCAGCGTCGCCGCGGGCGACATCGACGGCGACGGCAAGGTGGAGCTGTGCACCGTGCCGGAGAGCGCCCAGGGCATCATCTGTTTCGAGCACACCGGCGCCTTCAAGTTCCGCGCGGACGGGCCCCCGCTCGACTGGGGCGGCGTGTCCCTGGCCGACCTGGACGGGGACGGGTCGGTGGAAATCATCGCCGGCAACCACGTCTACGACAGCAGCGGGACGCTCCGGTGGGTGGGGAGCGACGGCGTGGGCAGCCCGGCCAACGACACCGGACCGCTGGCGTTCGCGGTGGACCTGGACGGGGACGGGCTCCAGGAAGTGGTGAATGGCCGCGCCATCTACCGGCATGACGGCACGCTCAAGTGCAAGGCGGCGGAGCTGGGCCACGGGCTTTCGGGCGTGGGCAACTTCGACGCGGGCCCCGAGGGCGAAATCGTCGTGGTGTGGGACGGCCACGTGTCCTTGATGGACGCGAACTGCCAGGTGAAGTGGACCGTGCAGCACCTGGGCGGCGGCGTGGGCGGACCTCCGAACATCGCGGACTTCGACGGGGACGGGCAGCCGGAGATTGGCGTGGCGGGCGCGTCCCACTACGCCGTGTTCGAGCCGAACGGCACGGTGAAGTGGCTGAGCCCCACGCAGGACCACAGCTCCAACCGCACCGGTTCCTCCACCTTCGACTTCGAGGGCGATGGCCGCGCCGAGGTCGTCTACGCGGACGAGACGGCGCTGCGCATCTACGACGGCGTGACGGGTCAGGTCCGCTTCGAGGCGCCGCACAGCTCGTGCACCGCGTATGAGAATCCGGTGGTCGCGGACGTGGACGGTGATGGCAACGCCGAAATCATCGTCGCGCAGAACACGGCCTGCGGCTACGGCGACTTCCAGGGCATCCGCGTGTACCGGGACCGCAAGGACGGCTGGGTGAACACGCGGCGCATCTGGAACCAGCACGCCTACTCCGTCACCAACGTGAATGACGACGGCACCCTGCCCGCGCGTCCGGTGAGCAACTGGCTGGCGCCGGGGCTCAACACCTTCCGCACCAACAGCCAGGGCACGGGCACCGTGCGGCCCTTCGCGGCGCCGGACCTCGCCGTCGGACAGGTGACGGCCACGTGCACGGGCGAGGGCGCGGTGACGCTCGGCGCGCGGGTGCGCAACCAGGGGGACTCGGCGGCCTCGGCGGGGGTCCAGGTGGCCTTCTACCAGGACGCGGTGGGCGAAGGAGGCACGCTCCTGGGCGTGGCCACCGTGCCCCACAAGCTGAAAGCGGGCGAAGAGGCGTCCGTGGAGCTGGCGCTCAACACCCCGGAGAGTGGCTGGGTGCTGGTCTACGCGGTGGTGGATGACGACGGCACCGGCACGGGACGTGAGCTGGAGTGCCGCGAGGACAACAACGTCGCGTCGGCGCAGTTGAAGCTGGCGTGCGCGCCCAACGAGCTGCCGGTGGCGCTGTGCCAGGACGTCGTCGTGGAGGCGGACGCGCAGTGCCGCGCGTCGGCCAACGTGGACCACGGCAGCCATGACCCGGACGGACAGCCGGGCCCCTTCACGCTGACGCAGACGGCGCCCGGGCCCTTCGGTCTGGGGCGACATGCCGTGACGCTGACGGCCCACGACGGTGAGGACAGCGCCGTGTGCCAGGCCACGGTGAAGGTGGTGGACACGACGCTGCCGTCCATCCTTTGCCCCGCGCCGCAGGTGCTGGAGTGCGTGGCGGGCGGCGCGGAGGCGACCTACACCGCTCGGGCGGAGGACAACTGCGGTCCGGTGTCCGTGACGTGCACGCCGCCGGATGGCTCCCGGTTCCCGCTGGGGCGCTCGGTGGTGGACTGCAACGCGGTGGATGGCTCCGGCAACGCGTGCGGCTGCGCGTTCTCCGTGACGGTGCGAGACACGCGGGCGCCCGTGCCCGGCGCGTCCCTGGGCAAGCGGCTGTGGCCGGCGGACCACCAGTACCGCACGGTGACGCTGGCCGAGTGCGCGGCGCCCGCGAAGGACGCGTGCCTGGGAGACCTGTCGTTGGAGCGGTACGGCCGCATCGTCCGGGTGACGTCGGATGAGTCCGAGGACGTCGCGGGCATCTGCGACGGCGCCACGTGCGACGACATCGACGTGCGGGTGAATGCCACCTCCGTCCAGCTGCGCGCAGAGCGCGACGACGCCGGGGATGGCCGCGTCTACACGGTGCACTACGTGGTGGAGGACCCGTCCGGGAACCGAGCCGACGGGCGCTGCACCGTGGAGGTGCCGCGCGATTCGGCCGGCCAGCAGGTGCACGACAGCGGGCCGAAGTACTGCGTGGGCCAGGGCTGCGCGCCGGGCCTCGGCGGCAGCCCGCTGTGTCCGTGAGGTGAGCGAGGCAGGGGCGTGGAGCGGCGTCGCTCCACGGCCCCTCGCATCAGGCGCCGCGACGCTGGTCCAGCTCGGCGCGCAGCTTCTCCTCTTGGGCGCGCAGCTCCGGCGTGAACTCGGCGCCCAAATCGTCCAACTCGTAGAAGGGGCGGATCTCCAGGTCCGACTCCTCTCCGGGCATCGGGTCCGGGCAACGGCGCGCCCACTCCATCGCCTCCTCCATCGACTTCACCTGCCAGACCCAATAGCCAGCCACGAGCTCCTTCGTCTCGGCGAAGGGGCCGTCGATGACCCGCTTGGTGCCGTTCGAGAACCGGATGCGCTTGCCTGCACTGCTTGGCTTGAGGCCGTCTCCGTCGAGCAGCACCCCGGCCTTCATCAGTTCCTCGTTGAACTTGCCCATGTCCGCGAACAGCTTCTCGCTGGGCATCACACCGGCCTCGGAGTTCTTCGTCGCCTTCACAAGCACCATGACCTTCATCGCATCGTCCTTTCGGTTGGGGGCACCGCCCCGTTCTGAAATGGCGACGAATCAGCCGAACGCGGATCGACACGGCCCCCAGAAAATCGACACGGCGGCCGGGCCCTGAAAAACCCAAGCAGATTCAAGCCTCTACGAAACGGAGCCCAGAAACCCTCTGAACGCGTTCTGTCCGCCCGCGGCGGCATCCGCCGAAATGACCGTGGCCCACGGACCGAATCGCACGGCGGGAGATGTGGCCGCTCCTACATGAGGCAGGTTGGCATGAAGACGCTGACTGGCGAGCTGGCGATGGGCGTGCTGACTGGCTGCGGCGGAGACATGCGCCCCCAGCTCAGCCTGGACGGCGCAGCCTCGCTCGCACGGCGTTCCGGGCTCGCCGGACGCCATACCGCGCCACGGAGCCCATCCGTGGCGCCAGCAGCAGCTTCGCCGCCATCCACCCGGTCCGGCCATCCAGCAGCGACGCCCCCAGCAGCCGCGCGTCAGAGAAAAAACGCCGTGCGAGGACTTGCTGCCAGCGAGGCGGAGCCAGCGCCGCCAGCGCCTCATCCGGCACCGGCGCCGCCAGGAGCCGCCGCGCCACGTCCCACGCATACCAGGCCGCCTGTGGGAAAGCCGTGCCGCGTGCCCGCTCCACCACCATCCGCCAGTCCAGCCGCGTGTCCGCCAGCGCCAGCAGCTTCAAGTCGAAGAGCCACGCCAACCGCTGCAACGCGTGGTTGCTCGCGTGCAACGCCAGGTAGACGGCTTCGTCCTCGGGCCGCAGCCACCGCACCGCCCGGCCATCCACCGCGCCCGTCTCCGCCCGCTCCAGCAGCGCGTCGCCCTCCAGGGCCTCGCCCCATCCCGCGAGCGCGCGGTAGTGCAGCTCCACCAGCCCCGCCGGCCCCGCCAGCTCCAAGTGGTGAGCGTCCTCTTCCCCGTGCCGGGCGCCGTCGTCCCGCCGCACCGAGAGCCCCACCCGGGCCAGCGCCTGGACCGCAGCGCCCACATCCGCGCGCGCCACCAGCAGGTCCACGTCCGTGGTGGCTCTCTGCAACGGGTCCGGATACAGCCGCAGCGCCAGCCCGTATCCCTTGAGCAGCACCGGCACCTGCCCCACCGTCGCCAGTGCGTCCAGGCTTCGCAGCAGCAGCGTCTTCACGCGCAGCGCCCGCGCCGCGTTCCCCAACGCTTCCCGGCGCAGGGATGCACGCGCGGACTCGGGCAGCGCCCAGCCCGCCCGTTCCACCGCGTGCGCCACGAAGCCCACCAGCCCGTGCCCCACCGCCGTGTGGACCAGTCCGTCCGCCTCCGCGCCCTCCGGAGCTGCGCGCACCGGGGCGTCCGGCCACGCCCGCAGCAGCGCATGGAGCGCGCTTGCCCCTGGGGACATCGAACCACCCGGACTGGCGCGAGACGGCGCTCGCCCGTCTGGCATCACTTCCTCATCGCGACCAGGCGTCCGGGCTCGGCGTCGGCCCGGGGCCGGAGCCGCCCGGCGCTCTCCGCCACCGCGTCCGCCACCTGCTCCAGCGCCAGCTCCTCATCGCGGTTGATGGCGGCCCGGCCATCCCTCCACACCAGCAGCATCGCGCCCAGCACCTCGCCGTCGGCCTCCAGGGTGATGCGAACCTCGAATGGCATCCCCGAGCCCGCGGGCCGCTGGGCTTCGAAGACGACGTTGTCCGCGAGCCCCGTGGGACGGACGCGCTGGAAGTGCAGCTCCTGGCGTGACAGGCCCAGGGCATCCGCCAGCGGGCGCACCGCGTTCCACACCGCCTCCAGCGAAGGCGACGCGCGCACCGCGCGGGTGACGTCCTTCACCATGGTCCGCAGCCAGAGGTTGCGCTGACGTACTTGGTGCATGTCCCTGGCGCGGCCCAGGTCCAGGTAGCCCAGCCGCCGCATCAGCAACACGATGAGCACGCCCATGCCACACAGCAGCATGGCGCTCTGCGCGCTGCTGGCGAAGCTCAGCGCCAGCGCCACCAGCATGAAGAGGCCACACAGGCCATACAGCACCAGCACGGTGGCGCGGTGGCTGAGCACCAGGTGGCTCATCAGCCGGTGATGGATGTGCTCCCGGTCGGCGCTGAACATCGGCCGCCCCAGCAGCGAGCGCCGCACAATGGCCAGCAGCGTGTCCATGATGGGCAGCCCCAGCGCCATCACCGGCACCAGCATGGCCACCGCCGTGCCGCTCTTGGTGCTCGTCTTGATGGACACCGCGGCCAGCACGAAGCCCAGGAACATGCTCCCGGTGTCCCCCATGAAGATGGAGGCCGGGTTGAAGTTGAACACCAGGAACCCAAGGATGGCGCCCGCCAGCGCCGCCATCAGCAATGACAGCAGCACGTCGCCTCGCGACAGTGCGAGGATGAAGTTGGTGCCGACGCCGAAGAAGGCCACGCCGCCCGCGAGCCCATCCAGGCCGTCAATGAGGTTGAGCGCGTTGACCACACCCACCACCCACAACACGGTGAAAGGCAGACTCAACGCGCCCAACACCAACTCCGGGCCGAACGGGTTGGCGATGACGTCGATGCGGAACCCCATGGCATACAAGCCGAACGCCACCGTGAACTGGACAGCGAACTTCAGACGGGCGCCCGCGCCCCGCAGGTCGTCGTAGAGGCCCAACGCCACAATCGCCGCGCCGCCCAGGAACAGGCCCGCCACCAGCTCCGTGTGGGAGCGGAAGTGGGCCCCCACGCCAGAGTCCACCAGGAACAACGCGCACAATGGCGCGAAGAATCCACCGACAATGCCCACCCCGCCCAGCCGGGGAATCGGCCGGACATGGACCTTCCGGCTGGAATTCGCCTGGTCCAGCCATCCCCACGCCAGGGCCCGGTCGCGCACCAGCCGCGTCAGCGCCAGTGCCACCAGCAGCGAGACGAAGAAGGCGACCAGGAGCGTAATCATGGGGCGTGCACCGTCCGCGCATCGTGGCGGTCGGCGGCTCCACGCGTCAATGCACGCGGGAGTACGATAGGTTTGTGAAGCAATGGGCGCTTGCGTCCGCCCGCAGTCCGACCAGGCAAGCGCCCTTTCTAGACGGTCCGCGGCGAGCGGAGAAGCGACTCGTAAAGGATTGACGTGCGCTCGGCGATGTCCCGCCACGTCATGTCCCGAACCGCTGCCTGCGCGGCTTCACGCAACCGGAGCAGGCGAGCGCGATCCTCCGCCAGCGAACGCAGCGCCGCCACCTGCGCGGCGACGTCTCCCATCGGCACCAACCACCCCGTCTCGCCGTCACGCACGACCTGGGGCGCCACGCCCACCGGCGTCGACACCGGCGTGAGCCCGCTGGCCATCGACTCCACCAGCGCCATCCCGAAGCCCTCCGAATGGCTGGGGAAGAACAGCACCTCTTCGTCCCGCAGCAGGCGTGGCAGCTCGGCGCGTGGATAACGAGGCACCACGCGCACGTGCTCGCGCGCCCCGGCGGGAAACGCCGCCAGCACCTCCGCCTCCGGGTTGCCCGTTCCATACAACGTCAGCGTGAAGGACACGCCTTCGGCATGCAGGTGGGTGGCGGCGGCCACCATCTCCGCGCGCCCCTTGAGCGCCAGCCAGCTCCCCACACACGCCACCCGCAGCGGCGCACCGGGCGCGGAAGGCGTGGGCGAAGGCAGCCCCTGGAAGGCCACGTCCAGCCCATGGGGAATGACACTCAACTGACGCGCGGGCACGCCCAGCCGCTCCGTCGCGTAGGCGGCATCCTGCGTGTTGAGCAGCACCGCATGGTCCGCGCGCAGCAGGGTCTGGCGCACCTCCCAGAGGCGATAGCCGCCATGGTACAGCGGGTACTTCCAGCTCAGCGACAGGTGCCCCGCACGCGCGTCGGCGCGCAGCCGTTCGGAGAAGGTGTGCTCCAGGCCGTGGCTGCGCGTCACCAGCGCATGGCGGGCCCGCGCCCCCGGACGGCCCAAGCGCATCCAGGGCCACGCATCCCCGGTGGTGATGTCCAGCACGTCGTACCGGCTCGCGGCCCGCAGCAGGTGCGCGGTGAGCATCCAGGGGAACCGCAGCTCGTGCATCGTCGTGTGGTGCCGCAGGCCGGGATAGGCGTCGTCGTAGCTGAAGTAGTCCACCTGGCAGCCCCGCGCCGCCAGCGCCTGCCCCAGCGCGAGCGTCACCCCCGGCGCCCCCATGTTCGCGTTCAACGGATGGTGGATGCCAAGCAAGACGCGCATGGGAACGGAGCGACCCTCTCCTGCCTGCTTTCCAGGGGTGTGCGGCGTGGGCCAGAATGCCACCGTTTCCCGCCCCCATGTCCCTGCATTCCGCTCCCACGTTGCAGGCGAGCCTCGACTCGCGCCGCAACAACCTGGACTTCCTGCGCTTCGCCGCGGCGACGTGCGTATTGCTCAGCCATGCCTTCCCCCTGGGCGAGGGCAAGGGGACGGTGGAGCCGCTGGAGTCCTTCACCCGGGGACAGTTCTCCCTGGGACGGCTGGGCGTCGCGGTGTTCCTCATCATCAGCGGCGTGCTCATCACCCGGAGCTGGGAGCGGACGCCCGACGCGGCGCGCTTCGTCTGGGCCCGGGTGCTGCGCATCTTCCCCGGGCTGGGGGCCATGCTGCTGCTGACGGTGGGGGTGCTGGGGCCGGCCTTCACCCGGCTGTCCCTGGGCGACTACTTCACGGCCCCGGACACGGCCCTGTACCTGCTGGGCAACTTCGCCCTGAACTGGCCCCAGTGGCACCTGCCGGGCGTCTTCGAGGCGAACGCCTACCCCCACGCCGTCAACGGCTCGCTGTGGACGCTGAAATACGAGGTCGGCTTCTACCTGCTGACGCTGGGCCTGGGCCTGACGGGCCTCTTGCGCAAGGGCATGGTCATCTTCGGCCTCGTCGGCGCGGCGGTGGCCACCTTCGCCACCGGACGGCTGGGCTTCTGGCCGGAGCTGTACCTGTACTTCGGCGGCGGCGTGGCGCTGTACCAGTGGCGCGAACACGTGCGCATGAGCCCCTGGGTGGCGGCGGCGTGCGTGGTGGGGTGGCTCATCACGGCCCGGCTCGGATACGGCTGCCGCATCGCCACCGGCCTGCTGGGCGGATACGTCGTGCTGTACCTCGCCTTCCGGCCCATGGGGGCGCTGGCGGACTTCGGGCGCCGGGGCGACCTGTCCTACGGCGTCTACCTCTACGCCTTCCCCGTGCAGCAGGCCGTCTCCACCCTGCTGGGCGGCCCCACGGCGTGGTGGGTGAACGCGGCGGTGGCCTTCCCCTGTGTGCTGCTGCTGGCGGCCCTGTCGTGGCGGTGGGTGGAGCAGCCCGCCTTGCGGCGCAAGGACAGGCTCCCCGCGTGGGTGCGGCGTCCGGCGGCCTCCGTCACAGCGGTTCCGAAGACGCCGTCCCGGCCGGCTGGGCCGCACTGAAGTTGTCGCCCGCCAGCCGGTCATACGTGAGCAGGCGGTAGCGCCGCATCCAGTCCTCCCACGAGCCCGGCTCCTCGGCCTTGGGGAGCTTGTCGCCCGCGGGCAGGTATTCGCCGGAGGCGTTGCGCAGCAGGTCTCCCCGGACCACGGGCAGCACCTTGGACAATTCGGAGACGAAGGCGAAGAAGCCCGGAGGCCGCAGCCCCGCAGTCTCCAGGATGCGCGGCGTGAGCATGCTGATGCTCAGGTGGATGTCCTGCCGGGGCACGGGGAAGTTCGTCCAGAGGACGACGGGGACCTCCGCCATGCGCTCGCGCTGCGCGTCCGTCCATGGCTCCTGGAAGTAGCCGGCCTCGCGATAGGTCGCGTAGTCCGAGCCCAGCATCGGCAGGTGGTCCCCGAAGAGCACCAGCAGCGTCTTGCGTTTGCGCGCCTCCAGCCTGCGCACCAGCCGCTCTACGGCCGAGTCCATCTGCCGCAGCTTGTGCACGTAGTTCTTCAAGAGCAGCCGGTTGTCCGGCGAGAGCTTCTCGCCCTGCACCTCGATCCGCTCCTCGCCGGTGAGCGGCAGGTTGTAGGGGCCGTGGGTGGACATCGTCACGGCCATGATGAACCGCGGCTGACGCTCGTCGGAGAGCTCATGGAGGATGTGGTCGACGACCTCCTCGTCCGACACCCAGGGCCCTTCGAGCCGGGGGGAAGTGAAGTCCGTGAGCGACTGGAACGTATCGAAGCCCAGCAACGGGTACACCACGTCGCGGCTCCAGTAGAACGCGTGGAACGGGTGGATGGCCACCGTCTGGTAGCCCGCGCGACGGAACAGCGACGGCAGCGCGTCCACGGGCCGCATCACGTAGTGCTGGTAGGGAAACGCGCCGTCCGGGGCGAACGACGAGGACATGCCCGTCAGGAGCTCGAACTCCGCGTTGGCCGTGCCGCCACCGAAGGCCGGGCTGATGAGGTTGCCCGAGCTGTGGCTCTCCATGAGCGACCGCACGAAGGGCAGCGGGTCCTCGCTGAAGGGGATGCCCAGCCGCGTCGGGTCCCAGAGCGATTCGGCCATGAAGACGACGACGTCCACGGGCTCCTGGGGCGCGGCGGGCACCACGCCCGGAGGGACACCCAGGGCCGCGTGCACCTGCGCCTGGGAGTACTCACTGCCCGGCTCCAGCCGCAGCCCCTCCCAGTTCCAGAGCATCATCAGCGTGAGCCCGTTCATCTGGAAGTTGGAGCGCTGGTCCCACACCTGGTCGTAGATGCCGAAGCGGTTGAAGACGCGCCGCACGGGCAGGTGCTGCTGGAAGATGATGACCAGCAGGTACGCCACCGCCGCCAGCGCCAGGTTGCGGCGTCCGGCCTTGGGCAACGGGTACCGGGGCGTGCCGCGCGCCACCGCGCGCCACATGACGGCGAGCATGGCCACCAGCAGCAGACACGAGCCGATGGCCGCCACCGCGCCGCCGCCGGGCAGCAGCGTAGGCGCCAGCGACGTCACCTGCCGCCACTCCAGGAAGTCCCAGGGCATCAGCGGCCGGTCGATGAGCTGCACCTTCCGGATGTGCAGGGTGACAGTGAAGAGCATCGCCGCCGCCACCAGGGCTCCGGAGATTCCCACCCGGTTCGTCACCGCCCACAGCAGGCTCGTCACCGCGGAGATGACTCCCACGCTGAGGAGCATGGAGTAGACGTTGCGCTGGGTGATGCCCTCCAGGCCCGCGGACGAGAAGACGGCAATGGTCAGCTCCATGGCCCCGACGAGCACCGCCGAGGCCAGGATGACGCCCACCAACGGCCACAGGTTGGAGGGGGGCCGCTGGAAGAACAAGGTCTTGGGAATCCGTGCGCGACGTGCCAACGACAAGTGCCTCCAGGAGCCGACCAGGGAGCGGGAGGGCGCGGAGACTACCTGACAGGCCCCCGGGCGTTCCATGCGCCTGGGGTCGGGGTTCTGTCACCTGCCACACTGCGTGCGGGCGGGCGTCCGGCGGAGCGCCCCATGCCCTGTGTCCCCAGGCTCACTTCATGGGTGGCTGGGCCAGCAGCGCGGCGCCAATGGCACCGGAAAGTTCTCCCAGTTCCGCGACGCGCACGGGCGGCTGGCGCTCGGGGACGAAGATGTGCGGGCGCATGGCCTCGTGGATGCGGCCGGCGAATTCAGGTCCCAGCCGCGTGCCCAGGCCTCCGCCCAGGACGACTGCCTCCACGTCCAGCAGGTTGATGGCGGAGGCGAGCCCCGCGCCCAGCATCCGCACCGCGCGGCCGATGAGCCACGTGGCCAGTGCGTCCTCCTGCGCCAGCGCCCGGGCCCAGATGCTGCTGGTCAACCGGGTGCGCCCCTTCTTCCGCATCAAGTCGAAGAGAATCGTCGTCTCGCCCTGGCGCACGGCCTTGTGCGCACGGCGCTCCATGGACGCGCGGCCCGCGTAGGCCTCCAGGCAGCCGCGCCGGCCACAACCACACCGGGCCCCGCCCGGCTTCACCACCATGTGGCCCACCTCGCCCGCCGCGCCCCGGCCTCGCCAGGGCACGCCGTCCAGCACCAGCCCACCGCCCACGCCCGTTCCCCACCAGACGCCCAGCAGGGAGCGATATGCGCGGCCCGCGCCCAGCCGGTACTCCGCCGCCACCGCCACCTGGACGTCGTTGCCCAGCACCACGGGCCGGCCCACCCGCGCGCCCAGGTCCCCCGCCACCGGGTAGGGCGTGCTCCAGCCCTGGCCCACGTTGCTGACATGTCCCAGCGTGCCCTCATTGGCGTTGACCGCGCCGGGCGCGCCCACGCCCACGCCCAGGAGCTGACGGGACGTCAGGCCCGCCGCGTGCGCCGCGCCCTCCAAGGCGTCGTGGATGGCGCGCACCACGTCGCCGGGCTCGCCGTCTGCGGGCGTGGGCTGGCGCATCTTCCCCAGGACGGTGCCGGCGCGGTCCACCACCACGGCCTCGATTTTCGTCCCGCCCAGGTCGACGCCGCCCCAGCACTCCAGGGTGTCGCGCTCCGCCGCCTTCCCTCGCGAGCCCACCGCGTTCGCCTCGCGCATGACACGCCTCCCCAACGAAGATGCGCAGTCCGCCACGGACCGGGTGAAGGCGGCGGGAAGGCAAGGGAGCGGCCGGCCCGCATGCCGCCCGGCCTGTCCGTGAGCAACGATTCCCCACCAACGCGTCCACGGCGCCTCGCGGGGCCCGCTAGAAAGGCGCTCCACACGGACGCGCGACAGGAAAGGAGCAAGGGATGGACCTCATCGGACAGCTCTCTCAGCAGCTCGGAGTGAATGGAACGCAGGCCCAGGGGCTGGCGGGCTCGCTGCTGAAGCTGGTGCAGGGCACGGTGCAGGAGAAGCTGGGCCCCGACGCCGCGAACCAGATGGGCCAGGCCATTCCAGAGATGGAGAGCTGGCAGCAGGCCCCCAGCACCACGTCCGCGCCCCAGACGGCGCCGGATGCAGGGGGCGGGCTGATGGGCGCGCTGGGCGGCCTCATGTCCGGCCAGGAGGGCGGCGCGGGCGGAATGCTGAGCGCGCTGGGTGGCGCCGCGGGGCAGGCTGGTGATGTGGCAGCCGTGGTGTCCCTGCTGGGCCGCTTCAACATCGACGCGAGCAAGGCGTCCCTGGTGGCGCCCCTGCTGCTGAACTTCCTCAAGTCGCGCCTGGACCCCGCGCTCGTGGGCCGCATCCTCTCCGTGGTGCCGCTGCTGGCCGGCGCGGGCGGTGGTGGCAACACGCCCGGCGGTGGCGGGCTTGGGGGGCTGCTGGGCGGGTTGATGGGCGGCGGACGCTGAAGCCCGCGCCGTCAGCGGCCCGTCACGCGCTGGCGCAAGGTGGTGGCCAGCGCCCACGGCGGGAAGCCCAGCACGTAGCGCCAGCGCGGCGCCTCCAGATGGAGCGGCAGGCCGCGCCGGTACAGGTCCAGCGCCAGGTCCACGCGGCGCTGGGACAACAACCAGTGCGTCACGTGGCGCAGGCTGTAGAGCAGCATCTCCAGTCGCTCACGCCTGCGGGCCGTGCCTCCCGGGTAGCGCCCCAGGCGCTCCTGCTCCAGGAGATACCGCGTGCCCCGGTAGCCGGACTCCAGTGACGTGGACGTGGAGCCCACGTGCTGCCGGTAGCCCACCACCACGGGCGCGCGCACCCAGGCGAAGCCCGGGTCCGTGCCCAGCCGGTACAGCAAGTCGTAGTCCTCGCCACTGATGCGCAGCGGGGTGAAGCCCCCCACGCGCCGCAGCGCCTCCGTGCGCACCGCCAGCACGCACGCGGTGCGCGGCGTCCGGTCCTCCGCGCTGGCCAGATAGTCCGCGAAGCGCAGCACCTGGAGCGGCTCGCGGCGCATGGTCGCCAGGGTTTCGGCCCGGGAGAACAGCGCCGCCGTGCCCAACACCAGCGACGTCCCTTCCGCCTCGAGCACCTGCCGATACGTGGCCAGCGTCCAGGGGAACCACACGTCGTCACTGTCCAGGAAGGCCACGTAGGTGCCCCGGGCCGCCTGGATGCCCAGGTTGCGCGCGGCGCCAGGACCCGCGTTGCGCTGGCTGAGCACGCGCACCCGTTCGCCATGGCGGGCCAGCGTCTCCAGCGTGTCGTCGGTGGAGCCGTCATCCACGACGAGCACCTCGAAGTCACGCTCCTCCTGCGCGAACACGGACGCGAGCGCCGCCTCCAGCAGCCGCGCCCGGTTGTACGTGGGGATGATGACGGAGAAGAACGGCATGTCACACGCGGGCGCGCAGGCCCATCTGGGAGATGCCCAGGAAGGTGGCCAGTTGCTTGCGGTACTCCGGCAGGCTCATGCGCCCGCGCAGCAGCGTCTGAGTCAACACCGCCGAGTTGTACGGCAACGTCCCCACCAGGATGGCCCGCATGGCCGTCTCGTGCAGCCGGCCGTGGTGCTTGCGGAAGTACGCCAGCCGCGTGCGCCACAGCTCGATGCGCACCTTGTCCGCCCCGGTGTCGGACGGACGGAATGAGCGGCTGGTCAGGTGCGTAATCACCGCCTCCGGGCAGAAGGCCACCTCCCAGCCCGCCTTCCAGGCCCGCACGCACCAGTCGGTGTCCTCGGTGTTGCCCAGCGGGGACATCTGCTCGTCGAGCAGGCCCACCTCCGCGAGCGCCTCCTCGCGCACCACGATGCAGGCACCCAGCACCCAGCTCACGCGGGCCTCGTCGTGGCCGTACTGCGCCGGGTCGATGGCCATCGCCTTGAGGAAGTGGAGGGGACGCGGCAGGAAGACGATGTCGAAGAGCTGCCCGGCCAGCGACATGGGCCGGAAGGTGCAGTTCTGGATGGTGCCGTCCGCGTTCAACAGCCGCGCGCCCGCCATGCCCACGCGCGGGTTGTCATCCATGAAGCGCACCAGCGCGTCGAAGGCGCCCTCGTGGACGATGGTGTCGTCATTGAAGATACAGAAGTGACGGCCCCGGGCCTGGCGCAGCACCTGGTTGTGGTTGGCGGAGAAGCCCTTGCGCTCCGTGTTGAAGAGCCAGCGCACCTGGGGAAAGTCGCGCCGCATGGCGTCCACGCCGCGACCGCCGGTGGCGTTGTCGACAATCCAGACCTCGAAGGAGCTCTCGCGCGTCGTCGCGTACAGCGTGCGCAGACAGTCGTGCAGCAACTCCGGATTGCTGTGATTGACGATGGAGATGACCAGGTCGGGCTTCTTCATCGGGACCTCCGCGTGTCTGCTCACGTCGACGCCGGACTCACCGGAGCTGGCCTCGCGGCCCTCCGTGCCCGGATGAATTCGAGAATCTGCCTCAGCTCGCCCAGGAGTGGCAGCGTCCCCGGCAGCCGTTCACGGGCCCACACCAGGATGGCGAACAGCCCCGCGCCCACCAGCGCCTGCGCCACCACACCCTCCTCCACCAGCCGCGGCGCCGCCAGACACGCCCCCAGCAGCACCAGCCCCAGGGTGATGAAGGGCTCCACCACCTGCCGCACCAGCCCTCGCATCGACGGGTTGAGCCGCTCCACCAGCCACGCCGTCACCCACACCTCGGCCAGTCCCACCACCACGCCCGCGGGGCCCATGCCCTCCAGGCCGAAGCGTTGGATGGCCCACGTCCCCAGCCCCCACTTCGCCGCACCCACGCCCACGACGACGGCCAGCCGCTCCCAGGGCCTGCCGCCTGCGTTCTGCGCCGTGGCCAGCAGCCCCACCAGGGTGGTGAGGATGCACTCCATGCTGAACCACTGCACCAGCACCACCGCGGGCAGCCACCGCGTGCCGAAGAAGAAGGGCACCGCCACGGGGACGGCCAGCACCGCCAGGGGAATGGCGAGCAGCAACACCGAGGACAGCCGGCGCAGCGACGTGCGCAGGTACTCGGCGAAGCCCTCCGGGTCATCCTGCAACCGGCAGTAGGCGGGGAAGGCCACGCGGTTGAGCACCACGCTCAGCATCATCGGCGTGGAGGCCAGCGCCCAGGCCCAATTGACCAGCCCCACCGCCTCCTTGCCCAACACGTGCCCCACCACCAGCGGCACCCAGCCCGCCACCATCGCCGCCACCAGGGGCGGAAGCTGGAACGCCAGCCCGAAGCCCAGGAGCCGCCGCAACACGTCCACGCGGAAGCGCCCCTGGGGACGCCAGGGGGACGCCCACCAGATGCACACCAGCCCCACCCCGCCGCGCACCAGTCCGCCCAGCGCCAGCGCCCAGGCCCCGAAGCCCAGCGCCGCCAGGGAGATGGTGGTGATGACCTGCACCACGTTTTCAATCAACTCGGCGCGGGCGATGACGGGGAAGGCGAGCTGGCGCTCCAGCGCCATCAACGGAATCACGCGCAGCGAGGACAGGAACAGGCCCAGCGCCAGCGCCCACACCATGGGCACCGCGCCGTCGCCCAGCGCATAGCCGCGGGTCAACTGGGGGGCCAGCAGACAGACGGAGGCCACCACGACGGCGGTGAGCGCCTGGTGGCACCAGAAGATGGTGAAGGTCTCATCCCGCGTGGGCTCGTGCGGCTGGCGGACCAGCGCCGCGCTCAGGCCCAGGTCCCCCAGGAACACGCCCAGGGAGGCCGCGTAGGACACGATTCCGAACAGGCCGTAGTCCGACGGGAAGAGCAGCCGGGACAGGAACAGCGCGCTCACCACCCGCAGCCCCTGGGACGCCACGGTCCGCGCCGCCAGGACGAACATGCCCTTCAGGGCACGCGCCTTGACTTCGACGGCGGTGGCTTCGGGCGCTGGGGTCGCGTTCATGGTGCCGAGCGGCCCGCTCCGGGTGTCCTGGGGAGGGCCAGCGCGCGGGAACGCGCGGGAACGGAAATGCTAGCGACAGCGCGCAGGGCCTACAAGCAACGTGCGTTCCCCGCACGGCGGGATGCCCCGCTCGCCTGCCTGGACACCGCGCCAGGGTTGCCCTTCCCGAAGCGCCGGGGCTACGGTCCGCCCACATGCGTCCCGGTGGAAACATCTTCCAGTTCCTGAAGCGCGAAGTCCTCGTGGGTGAGCACGAGGTGCTCCACCGCACGCTGAAGGAGGCGCTGGTCGGCATCTGTGACAGTGTGCTGGACATCGGCTGTGGCTCGCGCTCGCCACTCCACAGCTTCTCGAACCTGCTCCCACACACGGTGGGCGTGGATGGACACCCCACCAGCATCGAGCGCAGCCGGGCCGCGGGCATCCACCGCGAGTACCACTGCATGGACCTGATGGAAGCGGGCCAGCGCTTCGGTCCAAAGAGCTTCGACGCCGTCGTCGCGCTGGACGTCATCGAGCACTTCGACAAGCCAGACGGGTTCCGGCTGCTGGAGATGATGGAGTCGCTGGCGCGCAAGCGCGTCATCATCTTCACGCCCAATGGCTTCCTCCCCCAGGACGAGTGGGACAACAACGTCCACCAGGTGCACCGCTCCGGCTGGGAGGTCTACGACTTCGAGCTGCGCGGCTACCACGTCACCGGCATGAGCGGCTGGAAGCCCCTGCGCGGTGACTACGCCCTGCCGCGCATCCGGCCCTTCCGGCTGGGCAGCCGCCTGTCCATCCTCACCGAGCCCTTCGCCACGCGCTGGCCCCGTCACGCCTTCCAGCTCCTCGCCATCCGCGACATGGAAGTGTCCTGACGCCGCGCCATGCCTCCTTCGCGCACCGCTCCCGCCTGGCATGTCCTCACCGGCGAGTACCCGCCGCGGCCCGGCGGCGTCGGTGACTACACCCGGCAACTGAGCCGCGCGCTCGCCCGTGCCGGGCAGGAGGTCCACGTCTGGGCTCCCGGTGAAGGCGGTGTACGCGACGAGGACGGCGTCACCGTGCACCGTGCCCCCGACCTCCTGACGCCCAGGGGACTGCCGGGCCTGTCACGCGCTCTGGATGCGTGCCCGGGGCCCCGGCGCCTGCTGCTCCAGTACGTCCCCCATGCCCTGGGGTTGAGGGCGATGAACGTCCCCTTCTGCGCGTGGTTCGCCGCGCGGCGGCACGATGCGCGCTGGGTCTACATCCACGAGGCGGTGCATCCGTGGAGCCCGCGCGGCCCCTGGCGCCACCACATCCTGGCGGGCACCACGCGGCTGATGGTGCGTCTGGTGGCGAGCGCCGCCAACCGCGTGTTCGTCTCCATTCCCCAGTGGGCGGAGCACCTGCCCGCGCGCGTCCGGCCCCATGCGGCCTGGCTGCCGGTTCCCAGCAATCTGCCCGTCGATGTCTCCCGTGACGCGGTGGACGCGCTCCGCGCGGAATTGGGTGAGGGGCCCTGGCTGGGACACTTCGGCACCTTCGGACGTCTCACCGCTGAGCCCCTGGAGGCCGCGCTGGTGCCGTTGCTGCGCGGTGAGGGAACGCGCCGGGCGTTGATGCTGGGCAGAGGCAGCCGCGCCTTCGTCGAAGGCGTGGAGACGCGCCACCCCGAGCTGCGAGGCCGGCTCGTGGCCAGGGACTCGCTCGCGCTGGACGACATCGCTGTGCATCTGACGACGTGTGACGTGCTCCTGCAGCCCTATCCGGACGGCGTGAGCACCAGACGCACCACGGTCATGGCGGGCCTGGCCCTGGGGCTTCCTGTCGTCACGAACACCGGACACCTCACGGAACCGGTGTGGCGCGAACACGGCGCCGCCGCATTGGCCGAAGGCACGGCGCCCGCCGCGCTGGTGGAGCGCGCCGAGGCCTTGCTGTCGAGCGCGGACACGCGGCGGGAGCTGGGCCAGCACGCGGCCCGAATCTACCGCGAGCACTTCGCGCTGGAGCGCACGGTGGATGCGCTGCTGCGCGTCGGCCCGACATGACGCCCCGCCACGCGACACCCCAGACCGCGGCCCGGCTGGCGCTGCTGATGGACCCGCGCGAGGAGGGCTGGCCCAGCATGGACCTGGTGGGCGAGGCCCTCCTGGCGGGGCTTGCCGCGCATCCCTCCGAGGTCCACGCGACGGCCGTGCGGCCAGCCATGCCCGCGGTGCTGCGACGGATTCCCCGAGCAGGCGCGCGCAACGCGGCATTCAACGCGGACCGGCTCCTCACCCGCTTCGGCCTCTACCCGGGCCGCGCGCTGCTCGCCCGGAGGCGGCACGACGCCTTCCACGTGGTGGACCACACCTACGCGCAGCTCGTCCACGCGCTGCCCGCGTCGCGCACCGGTGTCTATTGCCATGACCTGGATGCGTTCCGCTCCGTGCTGGAGCCTCGGCGCGAGCCGCGTCCAGCGTGGTTCCGCGCCATGGCCCGTGCCCAGCTCGCGGGACTGGAGCGCGCGGCCATCGTGTTCCACAGCACCCAGGCGGTGCGCATGGAGCTGCTCGCGCATGGCGTGGTGCCGGAGTCGCGGCTCGTCTGGGCGCCGTATGGCGTGTCCCCCGAATACCGCCCGGAACCCACGCCCGGAACGCCCGATGCCAGCGAAGCCGTGCTCGCACCGCTGGGGGGCCGGCCCTACCTGCTCCACGTCGGCAGCGCGATTCCTCGCAAACGCCTGGACGTGCTCTTCGCCGTGTTCGCCGCGCTTCGCGCGCGCTACCCGGAGCTTCGGTTGGTGCAGCAGGGCGGCGCACTGAACGGCACACAGCGCGCGCAGGTGGAGGCGCTGGGCATTGGCGATGCGTTGCTTCAGCCTCCTCGGCAGGAACGGGCCACGCTGGCGGGCCTCTACCGGCACGCGACGGCCGTGCTGGTGACGAGCGAGGCGGAGGGCTTTGGACTCCCCGTCATCGAGGCGCTGGCCAGTGGTGCCCCCGTGGTGGCCAGCGACCTGCCCGTGCTTCGGGAGGTCGGAGCAGCAGCCTGCACCTACTGCCCCGTGGGGGACGTGCCGGCGTGGGTGGAGTCCGTGGCCGCGCTGCTCGCCGGCCATGACGCCCAGCCCTCGCGCGAGGCTCGGCTGACCCGCGCCTCGCGCTTCACCTGGGCCGCGCATGCGCGTACGGTGCTGGACGCCTACCTGCGGCTGCTCGGTGCCTCCACGGCGTGAGTTCGACAGGTTTCACCCCACCCGGAGCATTCCGCTCGCCCTTGGCGATACGGACATGCGCAGGGTCATCGCGCGAACACAGTGCGCGGCGGCGTTGCCAGGGCCTCAAGCCCCAGCAACGTGCCTTGACCCGAGGAGAGGTGTTTGCTTCGGTCCACCCGCCGTGCGCCTCCTCTTCCTCAATCCCGTGGGCATCCTTGGTGGAGCCGAGCGCGCGCTCCTCGATTTGATGGCGTGCCTGAAGCAGCAGGACTCAACGCTGTCGCTCCACCTGCTGGCCGGAACCGCGGGGCCGCTGCTCGACGAAGCGCGCGCGTTGGGCGTGGATGCGCGGCTGCTGCCGTTGCCAGAGCACCTGTCCACGCTGGGCGACTCCGCATTGAGAGGCCACGGCCCGCTGGAAGCGCTGCGCTTCGCCCGTCGGCTGGCGCCCACACCCGGACTGCTGGTGGACCATGGACGCGCGCTCCGCCGGGACGTCGCCGACATCAGCCCCGACCTGGTGCATTCCAACGGCATCAAGACGCACCTGCTCAGCGCCGCCACCGCGGGACTGCCCTTGAAGCGGGTGTGGCACATCCACGATTTCCTGGGCGAACGGCCCCTGGTCCGCCGCGCGCTGAGGCTGCTGTCGCCCCTCGCATCGGCGGCCATCGCCAACTCGCGGGCGGTGGGCGACGACACGCGCGAGGTGCTGTTCCGAGTGCCCGTGCACGTCGTCTACAACGGCGTGGACACCACGCACTTCTCCCCCGGCCCCGCGGACGGCGCGCAACTGGACCGGCTGGCCGGCCTCCCCGAAGCCCCCGAGGGCACGCTCCGCGTGGGACTGGTGGCCACCTATGCCCGATGGAAAGGCCAGGACGTCTTCCTCGAAGCCGCGGCGACGCTGACGCGCCTGTACCCCGCCCTGCCCGTGCGTTTCTACCTGGTGGGCGCGCCGCTGTATCAGACGCCCGGCTCGCAGTTCTCCGAGGATGAACTGCGCCGCCTCACCGCCTCACGCGGCCTGGCGGAGCGCGTGGGCCTGGTGCCCTTCCAGTCCCATCCAGCCTCCGTGTACCGGGCCCTGGACGTCTTCGTTCACGCCAGCACCCGCCGGGAGCCCTTCGGCCTCACCATCGCGGAGGCGCTCGCCTGCGGGCGGCCCGCCATCGTCTCCAGCGCGAGCGGCGCGGCGGAGGCACTCACGAATGGCACGAACGCGCTGCTGATACCTCCGGGCAATGTGCACGCGTTGGTCCAGGCGATGCGAACGCTGTTGGAGGATGCAGCCCTGCGAGCCCGGCTGGGCACGGCCGCGCGACTCACCGCGGCGGCGAGCTTCTCGCGCGAACGCTACGCGAGCGAGGTGCTCACCCTCTACCGCACGCTCGTGCGGAGCAGTCCCTCATTTGAAAGCCGTGGAGCCCCCATCCCTTGAAGCAGTCACGCCGGCTCATCACCCTCTCCCACTCCTACGTCGTCGGCCTCAACCGGCGCCTCGCCAACGAGATGGTGCGCGTGGGCGCGGGTGCATGGGATGTCACCACGGTGGCACCCCGCTTCTTCCACGGCGACCTGAGCCCGCTCGCCCTGCAGCTCGAAGCGGACGAGCCCGCCAGGACGGAAGGCGTGCGCGCCTTCTTCAGCCGCTCGCTCCACACCTTCCTCTACGGTCCGGAGGTGCGTGCCCACCTCGCGCGCGGCGCGGACCTGGTGCATGTGTGGGAAGAGCCCTATGTGCTGGCCGGCCTGGAGCTGGCATTGCTCACGCCGCGTCGCATCCCGCTCGTCTTCAGCACCGCGCAGAACCTGTCCAAGCGTTACCCGCCGCCCTTCGCCCAGGCGGAGCGCTTCGTCGTCCAGCGCGCTTCCGGCTGGGTGGCCTGGGGTGAAACCGTGAGGGACAACCTCCTCACCCGTCCCGGCTATGCGGAGCGTCCCGCGCGCGCCATTCCCATGGGCGTGGACGCGGACCTGTTCCAACCCAATCGCGCCGCGGGCGAGTCCTTGCGGCGCGAGCTCGGGTGGGAGACATCCGGCCCACCCGTGGTGGGGTTTCTCGGTCGCTTCGTCCCGGAGAAGGGCGTGCCCCTGCTGATGGCCGCGCTCGACGCGCTCGACACCCCGTGGCGCGCGCTCTTCGTGGGCGGGGGCCCGATGGAAGGTGCGTTGCGTGACTGGGCGGCCCGGCACCCCCACTCGGTGCGAGTCCTCACCGGCGTGCCCCACTCAGGCGTGCCACGCGCGCTCAACGCCATGGACATGCTGTGCGCCCCCAGTCAGACGACGCGCCAATGGCGGGAGCAGTTCGGCCGCATGTTGGCGGAGGGCTTCGCGTGTGGCGTGCCCGTGCTCGGCAGTGACTCGGGCGAAGTCCCGCGCACCATGGACGACGCGGGCATCGTGCTGCCGGAGGCGTCTGTGTCCGCCTGGACGCAGGCGATCGCCAACCTGTTGGAGAGTCCCCAGCGCAGAGAAGAACTGGCCACACGGGGCCGAGAGCGCGCCGTCACCCGCTTCTCGTGGCCGGTGGTGGCGAAGGCACACCTGGACTTCTTCACCGAGGTCCTGGAGCGGCGCGGCTGACGAAGCAGGCGCCTCAGCCCTCGCGCTCCACCGTGTCCACGATGGCCTCGGCCATGGTGTCCCATGTCTGCGCCCGGAGCGTCTCCGACAGCGCGGCCACATGAGGCGCCCAGGCCGCGGCGTGCTCGCGCCAATCCTCCAGGCGCCGCACCAACGCGTCCACGTCCTCCGGCGCGTCCAGCAGCAGGCCCGACAGCGCCGCCGGGTAGCGCTCCGCCACGCCCGCCGAGCGGCTCACCAACGCAGGCAGCCCGGCACACAGCGCCTCGTGGACGTTCAGCCCATACGCGTCATACCGCGTGGGCGACACCAGCACGTCCGCCGCCGACAGCAAGCGCGCCACGTCATCACGGAAGCCGAGGAACTGGATGCGCTCCCCCAGTCCTCTGTCCGCGGCTTCGCGCTCCCACGCATCCCGCTGCGCGCCCGAGCCCACGACCTTGAGGTCCACGCCCCAATCCGCACGTGCGCACAGCCGCAGCCACGCCTGGAAGAGGGTGTCGAAGCCCTTGCGGCGGTCGCCCAACGCGCCCACGAAGAGCGCCACGGGCCGGGACTCCGGCCACCCCAGGGACGCGCGGACCTCACGGCGCGCCTCGGCTGTTACCGGGCGAAAGCGCTCCGCATCCCCACCGAGATAGATGACGCGCACCCGGGACGCAGGAACGCCCGTGGCAGCCACCACGTCATCCCGCGTGCGCTCCGAGTTGGCGATGATGACGCGCGCGCGCCGCAGGGCCTGCCGCTCCGAACGTACGTAGTACCGGTGGCTCACGTGGCCCTTGAGCTGGCGCAGCACGCCGCCGCTGGGCTCGGAGGCATAGGCGCCGTGGACGTAGTGGACCCAGTTGGCGGACGCCACCGGACAGTTGCCACCATTGGCCACCACGCGGCCTCCCTCGGCGCGAGTACGCAGCGCCCAGACCCGGCCCACCGTGCTCAGCAGCGGTTCGCCGAGCAGATACGCATTGCCGGGCTTGGGCACTCGCACGAAGCGCACCTTGGGATGGCGAAGGAGGACCTCCGCCACGCGGTGTGCCACCAACCGGACGGGGTGCCCCTGCTTCGCCAGCCAGAGCGCCAGCGCCAGGTTGGCCCGGTCCATGCCTCCGGTGTCCACGAAGTCACCGGCGATGAGGGTGTACGGTCTTCGCATGGGCCAGGGCGCCGAAGAGCGCCGCGTTGAGCAACCAGAACTCCATGCCCGTCTGGCTCATGAAGAACGGATAGCTGAAGGTGAGCGCGAAGGCGCCCAGGTTGTACGCGAAGAGGACGCTGCCCCACAGCCAGAACTCGTCCTGCGGACCGTCCCGTCTGCGAGCGACCCGGAAGGCCCACAGCAGCGACATCAGCACGCCCAGCGGGTAGAACAGCACGCCCAGGATGCCGCCGTCGTAGACCCAGGCGGTCCACTGGATTTCCGCCCACAACGGCGGGCGCTCGCGGTCGCTGTTGTCGCCGAAGTAGGCATTCGTCATGCCGTAGCGGCCCAGTCCCGCGCCCAGCGGATACTCAGGCAGCACGTCCGCGAAGGTCCCCGTCAGGAAGTAGCCGCGGTTGCGGTGGTACACCTCGTCGGGGCTGGCCGCGAAGAGCGAGGCCCAGCGATTCATCACCGCGTCGCCGCCCACCGCCACGGCCCAACCGAAGGTGGCCACGCCCGCGGTGCCCACCACCGCCAGCAGGGCCAGGAACCGTCCCACGCGGCCACTCACCAGGAGCACCGCCGCCAGGGCCACCAGACACACCACCAGCATGACGGCGGTGGCGCGCACCTGCGACAGGTAGATGCCGAAGAGCCCCACCAGGATGCCGCCCACGCTCAACACGCGCGTCAGCCCGCGACGGGATGACAGCAGGAAGCCGCCGCCCAGCAGCACCGCGTAGAAGCCGCCAGTGGACGCGCCGCCCGGAATGTCCGTCAGGCCCATGGGACGGAACACGCGCACGCCGTCCGAGGTCTCGAACTTGAGGCTGCTCACATAACCTTCGCCCTGGCCCTGCACCGCGGCTGACAGCGCGGGCTGGAAGCGTCCGGGGAAGTAGACCTGCAGCACGCCCACGCCCGCGCTGGCCGCGTTGAAGAAGAAGAGCAGCGCGAGCGTGCGACGGAACGTCTTCGGGTCGATGGCCAGCCGGGTCACCCACAGCAGTGGCGCGGCGATGGCGAGCTGGATGCCCAACTGCGCCAGCGCCGCCAGCGGGGCACCGGTGCCAGGATTGAAGAGCTGGAGCGCGGTGATGCCCAGCGCGGCCAGGATGAAGGGAAGCGCCGGGTGCTTCAGACTCCGTCCCCGCACCAGCGCCAGCAGCACCAGGCTGACGCCGAAGGCCAGCACGCGCACGGCCACGCGGAGCGGCGCGATGGCTTCCACCAGCAGCGCGAGCTGGCAGCAGATGAGCAGACCGACGAAGAGCGGCACCAATCGACTCGACGCCAGCAGGCCGCCGCCCATGCGCGCACCTCGAGCGACGGGAGCGGTGGGCGAGCCACCCTCCGGAACCGCCTCCAGCGCGGCCCCCGGTGCGCGGCGCACGTACCGGCGCTTCAGCACGCCGGGGCCCTGAAGCTGGGGCGCCCTCACACCGGCACCGCCTGCTCGGACAGCGCGCGCAGCGCCTCCTCCATGCCACGAAGGAAGCCTCCCGCATCGCTCAGCGCCGCGGCACGCGCGGGCCCCGCCGCGCCCAGCCGGACACGCGCCTGGGGGTCCTCGATGAGCCGTCCCAGGGCCAGGGCCAGTGACTCCGGCTCCGGGCGGACGAACACCCCGCAGGAGGCATCCACGATTTCCAGCGCGCCCCCCATCGGCGTGGTCACCACGGGCAGGCCCGCCTGGAGCGCCTCCACGAAGACCAGACCGAACGCCTCCGGCCTCGAGTTGGGCTGACAGTGGATGTCCGCGGCGCGCAGCAGTCGCGGCACGTCCGAGCGCTGCCCCAGGAGTCGCAACCGCCCCTCAATCCCCAGGTGCTTCGCCTGCGCCCGCAGCCCCTCCAGATAGGCTTCCTCGTCGGGACGCTGAGCGCCGCCAGCGAACCAGACGCACCAGCCCGGCACCGCTCGCAGCCGGCCCAGCGCCTCCAGCAACAAGCGCTGGCCCTTCCCCTCCTGCATCCGGCTGGCGTGGAAGATGACGGCGTCCCCTTCGGAGGCCCCCAGCTCCGTGCGCACGCGCGCGCGCTCGGACGCCCCCAGCGCCGGCGGTGGCATGGGCAGCGGACAGTGCGTCACACGCCAAGGCACCTGGGGATAGACGGACACCAGCGTGCCCGCGGCGAAGCGGCTGTTGGTCAGCACCAGGTCGGGCGGCGTGACACGCGCCCACCGCTCCAGCCAATGCTGGCCCGTCAGTGCGTCATGCTGGAAGAAGGCCAGGGGAACGCCAGCGGTGCGCACCACGGGCCCGAACAGGGCCTGAGGCCAGATGGCGTGGCAGATGACGACGTCGTAGCGCCCGCCGCGCAGCAGCTCGCGCAGGACGCTCCGCGCGCGCCACACGGACCAGGGACGGCCTGTCTTCGCGGGCCCCAGCACATGCACCTCCACGCCCGCGTCGCGCAGCTCCCGAGCCAGCCGGCCCTCGAAGCAGAGCGCGAAGGCATGTGACAGCGACGGGCGAAGGTTCCGCTCGCGCGCCATCGTGTGCAGCAGCGTCTCGATGCCACCGTAGAGGTTGCCGCTGGAGATGTGCAGCACGCGCAGGGGATGGCTCATACGCTCCCCGTCAAGCGCAGCAGCGCCACGTCGGGCGCCATCACCGGCGCGGGCCGGCCCAGCGCCTCCGAGTACAGGGACAGGCTGCGCCAGGCCATGACGTCATGCCGGAACTCCGCCACGGCCCGCTCCCGGGCCTCGCGCCCCAGCCGCTGCGCCAACCCGGGCTCCTCCAGGAGTCGCCGCGCCGCCGCCGCCAGGGCCTCCGCGTCGCCGACCGGCACCGTCAGCCCCGTCTGCTCATGCAGACTCACCCACGCGACGCCCGAGTGCGGAATCGCCGTGTTCAGCACGGGCAGACCGCTGGCCATGGCCTCCACCTGCGACAACCCATACGCCTCGCTGCGGGCATTGCCACAGAACCAGAGCGCGGTGGCCGCGTGCAGCGCGCCGACCAGCGAATCCGGAGGCAGATAGCCCGCCCACGTCACCCGGTCCGCGACGCCCAGAACGCGCGCCCGGCGTCGAGCCTCCGCCTCCAGCGGCCCCTGCCCCACCACCACCAGCCGCCCCGGCACCCGGCGCAGGGCCTCCAGCGCGGTGAACAGGCCCTTGTAATAGACGAGCCGCCCCACCATGAGCCACAGCGGCGCGCCCGCGGCCTGTGCCCGCCAGTGGGCCTCCGCCTCCCGCGCGGCGGCGCAGGGATGGAGGTACGGCGCCAGGTCGAGCCCCAGCGGCAACGCCCGCACCTTCCCGCGAAAGGCGCGCAGCAGCGGTGAGCCCGAGACATAGGCCTCGCTGGTGGCCAGCACCCGCCGGGCCCGCGCGTAGAGCAGCGCCTCGAAGGGCTTGAAGAGCGCGCCCGCCACCCTCTGCCGGATGACGTCACTGTGGTGGGTGATGAAGACAGGAGGCAGCCGGCGCACCACGTCCAGGGCCAGCACCCAGGTCGGGTTGGGCGTGTGCAGGTGCACGATGTCCACGCCCCGCGACAACGCGCGTCCCAGCATGCGCGGCAGGTCCGGCATCGCGTCCATGCGCGCGACGGAGGCCAGCCGGCCCAGGCGCGTCACGCGCACCGGTCCGTCCCACGTCTCACACGTGGGGCTTCGGCCCTGGAACTCGTGGCTGGTGCCCGCGCCGTCCGCGGCATGGTTGGCGCACAGCACCTCCACCTGCGCGCCGAGCGCCGCCTGGGCGCGCGCCAGCGTCTGCACGTGGGCCTCCATGCCGCCCGACGCGGGAGGATAGAACTTGCCCAGGTGCAGCACCCGCAAGCCCGCGCCCGCTGATGGCGCTTTCACGACTGCGCCACCCCATCCTTGGAGTCTTCCGCGTACTGCCCGTAGCCCTGGTAGCCCAGATACGAGTCACCGTAGCGCGGCGCCGACAGGTCCACGTCGTTGAGGATGGCGCCGTACATGCGCGCCTGCACGTCCGCCAGCGAGCGCAGCGCACGCCGCGCCGACTCGCGGTTCGTCTTGGCCGCCTTCAGCACCAGCACCACGCCGTCGCACTTCGTAGCCAGCACCGCCGCGTCCGCCACCGCGTTGATGGGCGGGCTGTCCAGGATGACGCGGTCGAAGCGCTCGGAGGCGGCCTTCAGCAGGTCCGTGAAGGCCTGGGTGTGCAGCAGCTCCGCCGGATTGGGCGGCAGCGGCCCGCACGGCAGCACGAAGAGGCCGGGCACCTCGGTGCTCTTCACCGCCGCGTCCAGCGTGCCCTCACCCACCACCAGCGAGGAGATGCCCAGCTCGTTGGGCACTCCGAAGGCGCGGTGCAGACGCGGCCGGCGCATGTCCGTGTCCAGCAGCAGCACCCGGTTACCGCTCTGGGCCATGGCCACGCCCAGGTTGATGCAGGTGGTGGACTTGCCTTCCTGCGGCCCGCTGGACGTCACCACCAGCGTCTTGAACGGGTTGTCCGGCGACATGAACAGCAGGTTGGTGCGGATGGCGCGGCAGCACTCCGCCGCTGTCGACTTGGGTTCGCGGTGGACGTGCAGGTCCCGCTCGCGCGGCGCCTTGCTGCCGTCCAGCCGCGGCATCACGCCCAGGAAGGCCAGCCCCAGCCGCTCCTCCACGTCCGCCTGCGTGGCCACGCTGTTCTCCAGGAGCTCCAGCAGCAACACCACGCCCAGGCCCGCCAGCAATCCCATCACCAGCCCCACCGCCAGGTTGCGGCGCACGTGGGGCTTCACCGGCACCAGGATGGGCCGCGCCGGGTCCAGCACGCGCACGTTGCTGGTGCGCAGCATGCCTGACAGCTCGATGTCCTTCAGGCGCCGAGCCACCAGCTCATAGAGGCGCTGGTTGTTGTCCGAGTCGCGCTTGAGCCGGTCGAACTCGATGGCCTTCTTGTTCACCAGGAAGGCCTCCGACTTCTCCGCGTCCAGCAGGCGCACCAGGTTCTTCTCCTGCGCCACCGACTCCGCCAGCGACGTCTCCGCGCTGCGCACCACGTTGCTCAGGCTCTTGAGGAAGTCCTCGCGCACGACCGACAGCTTGCGGTTGCACTCCAGGAGCTTCGGGTGCTCGGCCAGGTAGCGCTCGCCCAACTCCGCGCACGTCATGCGCAGCTCGGTGTAGCTGCGCCGCAGGTCCTGGATGGGTCCGTCCGAGGTGCCCGACAGCGCCTCCGCCCACGTCTCATCCTCCGGAGATGCCTTGCGCAGCCGGTGGATGGCCTCCACCCGCGCCTGCTGAGCGGCAATCTGGATGCGCACCTCGGTCAGCTTCAGGTTGAAGCTGTTGATGCGCTCACTGACGATGCTCATCCTCGACTCGAGCGACGTGGACAGCATGTCCGCGTCCTTCTTGAAGTCGTAGACGGCCAGCTCGCTCGTCTTGGACTGCGACTCCAGCTCGGCCAGACGAATCTCCAACCAGTCGCGCGCGTCCTCCGTCGTCCGGAGCTTGAGGGCCAGGTTCTCCGCCATGTACGCGGCGGCCACCTCGTTGGCCAGCAGCGCGGCGCGCCTGGCGTCGAAGTCATCCACCGCGATGTTCATCACCCGCGAGTCCCTCGCGGGAATCACCCGGATGCGCGACTGGACCAGCGCCACCGCGTCCGCGCCCTGCATCGCCTGCAGGCGCGCCTTCTCGTCGGTGATGTGCGCCATGCCCAGGAAGTCCGCGTCCGTGGACAGGCCCAGCTTGTCCACCACCCGGCCCGCCACCGCGCGCGAGGTGATGATTTGACTCTGGGTGGCGTAGTACTCCTTGTTGAACCAGTAGTTGCTGCGCTCCTCGCCCATCACCTCCTTCACTTCCCCATCCAGGAAGCGGGGCGCCATCACGTCGATGATGAGCGAGGCGCTGGCCGAGTACACCTTGGGCTGGCGCAACGTGTGGGCGGCCGTGAGCGCCGCCACCACCACCGCCACGCCAAGGACGACCCACTTGCGGCGCCACACCGCGCGCACATACTGCATGAGGCCCGCGGGCGTCAGGCCACCGGCGCCGCCGGCGGGGTCGAAACCGGTTCCATCCACGTCACGTCTCCCTGCTGTCTCCAGAGCGACTCCACGGCCTGGCGGCACTCCGCCGACCTACACCCACACGCTTGGGGACCGCGACGAGCGTGCCGTGTCCCCGCGGGGTTGTCCATCGTTCCGCAGTCGCCTGGATGCCCTCCATCCACGCTTCTTCGCGGGCACTGACGCGCATGGCCGAGCCGGCTGTGCTAGTCAGCCCGGCGTGACGCCACCGCTTTCCTTCGTCCTCCCCTTCTCGCCCGACACCGCGGCTGCCGCTTCCCGCTTCGCCCAAGCGTTGCCTCCTGGCGCGGAGGTCGTCCTCGCTGGAGAGGGCTCCGTCGACGCCGCCTCCTCGCCCAACGTGCACGTCCTCACGGTGCCGGGTGGCAAGGGCGCGGCCATCCGCGCCGCGCTGGAAAAGGTGTCGGGCGCGGTGACGGTGCTGCAGGATCCAGACACCTCGTATTCGCAGGACGTCTATGACGCGCTGGTGCGCCCCATCCAGGCGGACACCGCGGACGCCGTCTTCGGCCTGCGCACGGCGCAGGGGCTGGCGCCGGAGCTGCTGGCGGACCGGGCCCTGGGCCACGTCACCCGCTTCGTCACCGACGTGCCGCTGACGGACCCGCTCACCGGTCTGCGCGCCTTCCGCACCGAGGCGCTGCGCTCCGTCACGCTCACCAGCGACGACGACGCGGTGGACGCGGAGCTGGTGGTGAAGCTGGCCGCGCAGCTGTTCCGCCTCACCGAGGTGACGCTGCCACCTGGCGCGGTGCCTCGCCGGACGCCCGCGGCGCACCTGTCCCGGCTCAAGACGCTGGTCCGCTACGCCACGGTGCGCGACGACGCGGACAACCAGCACGAGGGCTACACCACGCTGGAGCGCATGGACGGCGCCGTCCACTACAACCAGTGGCTGGGCCGCCGCTTCCGCGAGCACCTGGGCCGCCGGGTGCTGGAGATTGGCGCCGGCATCGGCACGATTACCCGCGAGCTGGAGTCGGGCCTGGAGCTGCTCATCGCGCTGGAGGTGGACCGCTTCTACGTGGACCGCCTGAAGAACCTCTTCCGCGGCAAGCCGCACATCCGGCCGTACCTGTCCGACGTGGCCCTGGCGGACTGGGAGTCGCTCAAGACGGAGCGGCTGGACACCATCGTCCTCTCCAACGTGCTGGAGCACATCCCGGATGACGCGTCCGCCGTCCGGCGCTTCAAGCAGATTCTGGCGCCCGGAGGCCGGGTGGTCATCCTGGTGCCCGCGCTCCAGCAGCTCTTCGGCGCCATCGACGAGGCCGTGGGCCACTACCGCCGCTACACGCCCTCTACGCTGCGCGCGGTGCTGGAGGAGAACGGCTTCCAGGTGGAGACCCTGGAGTGGATGAACCTGGCCGGCCTGCCGGGATGGTTCGTCAACAGCCGCCTGCTGCGCCGCCGCTCGGTGCCCAAGCTCCAGCTCAAGCTCTACGACACGCTGGCGCCCCTGATTGCGCGGGCGGAATCGCACGTGAAGCTGCCGGTGGGCATGAGCCTCTTCGCCGTGGCCCGCGCCACCGGGGGCGACGCGTGAGGCACCGCCGCCACGCGTGACACCCCGGCTGTCCATTGAATCGCAGCCGCCTTCCGAGGCGGCCTCGCCCGAGAGCAGGGCCCCGCTGCCATGAACTCCACGCCCTTGCCCGCCGACGCGCCCCCGGAGCCCACCACGGCCCCCACTCCCGAGCGCCAGCCCCTGCCGTCCCGAGGCGCGCCGCGCGCCGTGTGGGCCGCCCTGGCGGCGCTGTACGTGTTGCTGTTCCCGTACCACCCGGGCCTGCGCTCGCCCAACGAGCTGTGCCGGCTGTGGCAGACGCGCGCGCTGGTGGAGTACGGCACCCTGCACATCAACCAGGCGCTGCACGACTACGGCAAGGTCGGAGACCTGTCCGTGAAGGACGGGAAGTACTACCCCAGCAAGGCGCCGCTGCTGTCGTTCGCCGCCGTGCCCCTCTACGCCACGCTGCGCGCGGTGGGCGGCGGCCACCGGCATGCCGTGCCCGAAGTCCCCCTGGTCTTCTTCTCGCGCCTGTTGCTCACCGTGCTGCCCACGCTGGGCCTGCTGTGGCTGGTGCGCCGCTACCTGCGCGCGTCCCTGGAGCCGCTCGTCGCGGACGCGCTCACGGTGACGTATGGGCTGGGCTCGCTGGCCTTCAGCTACTCGCTGCTCTTCATGAGCCACCAGACGACGGCGGTGCTGCTCTTCGCCAGCTTCTACGCGCTGTGGCGCTGCGCGCGTGGCGAATGGCGCGAACGGGGCTATGTCCTGGCGGGCGCCTTCGCGGGCGCCACCGTGGCCGCCGAGTACACTGGCGCGCTGGGCGTGCTCGGCCTGGTGCTGTACGCGGTGCTCACCATCGCCTTCCAGGATGCGCCCGCGCGTGTTCGCTGGGCGCGCCTGGGCCGGGCCGCGGGGCTGGCCACGCTGGGCGCCCTGCCCTTCCTGGTGGCGCTGATGGCCTACCACCAGGTGACGTTCGGCCACCCGCTGACGAGCGGCTACAAGTACCTCAACGACGCGGGCTACCAGCCCTGGCACCTTGGCGGCTTCCTGGGCATCCGCACGCCGGACCCGCGCGCCTTCGCCCTGTCCTTCTTCTCCCCGCTGCGGGGCCTGTTCACCCTGGCGCCCTTCCTCCTGCTGACGCTGCCAGGGCTGGTGCTCGTGTGGCGCCGCCGGAGCCAGTCGCCAGAAGCCCGTGCGCTGGCGTGGCTGAGCCTGGCCCTGCTCCTGGGCTACACGTACTTCACCTCCTCGTTCTCCTATGACTCGTGGGGCTGGACGACGGGGCCGCGTCACCTCACTGGCCTGGTGCCCTTCCTCCTGCTGCCGGCCGGCCTCTTCCTGGAGCGCCTGCGCACGGCCGGTCAGGGCACGTGGGCCCTGGGCGTGGCCGCGCTCCTGTGCGCGGTGTCCATCGTCGCCACCGGCGTGGCCACCTTCATCAACTACATCCCCGATGACGTCTCCAATGCCGTGGGCGCCCTGGCGCTGCCGCTGCTGCGCGCGGGCTACTTCCCGCCCGGCGTGCTGACCTTCCTGGGGCTGCCGGCGGGACTGACGGGTGGGGTGCTGGCGGGGCTGCTGCTGGGCACCGCCGCCTGGGTCTTCGTCAGCCTGGCGCGGAAGCCCGGCCAGACGTGGCCCGCGGCGCCCGCGCTGGGGGCATCCCTGGCGGTGCTGCTGCTGCTGGGCACGGCGCATGTCTTCACCAGCCGGCATGACACCGCGGACCGCAACGCCGTGCGTTTCCTCAAGTCCGTCTGGTTGAACGCGCCGGAACGCGACGTGACGTTCTGGCCTCGCGGGCGCGGCTGAAACACGACGCTCCGTGAGACTGTCACGGAGCCACCACCCGCCTCGCCCTCTGGGATGAGCCTCACGGTCCGTCCCACTTTGTCGCTGACTCGCAAGTTTTGCGAGGTCCGCAATTCGTGTCGTGTGATTCCGTGTCAGGCTTTACCCAGGCCTCTGGCCAAGCGGCTGGATGCATTGACATGGCTGCACCGCGAGAGCGGGCCTGAGGATTGCTGAGACAGACACCTGCGCTTCCCTGCTGCCCTTCAGGGCAAGGAGTCCCCGGTGCGCTGTCATCCGACCCGCAAGCCCGCACACGCCGCTGGCGCGAGGAGAGGGTTCACCCTGCTGCTGGCGCTGGGCCTCATCGCGCTGGTCACCGCGGGCGTGCTCGTGTCCCTCCGCGCGGTGACCACGGAGAGCACGCTCCAATCCCATGAGCGCCGCTCGCGTGAAGCCCTCTTCGCCGCCGAGGCGGGCATGGCTGAAGGGCGCGCCGTCGTCCTGGCGATGATGAACAACCCCGTCGCGGGAGGCGTTGGCAGCTACAGCCAGGACGTCCTGCAGCGCCTGCAGGTCGTGGCCGAGCAGGGCCTGCCCGACGTCGCCGCGGGCGGCGTGCCCTGGCGAGAGCTCATTCCCCAGACGCCGTACACGCTGGCGCGTGGCACGGCCATCGACGACACCGTGCCGGGCGCCTCCGTCGAAATCAACGACGTGGAGGGCGAGCCCATCCGCGCCTACCCGGAGGCTCGCAGCGTCTCCTTCCGCGTCTTCGTCGTGGAGGACGACGACGACGCCGACCGCAACGCCGACGCCAACGGCCGCATCTGGCTGGTGTCGGTGGGCGAGGTCCAACCCCCGGGCCCGGGCCTCCCCTACCGCACCATCGTCCGCTCACTCCTGGAGCACAGCAGCACCCCGGGAGGGCTCGCGTGCGGCTACGGCATGAAGATGGGCTGCCGGGGCAACGGCACCTCCAGCAGCGGCCTTCCGACATTCTGATTCCCAAGCCTTCGACCGCAATCCGTTGCACCTGAATCGGGCGGCCCTGAAGCACCGGCCGCCAGGGGGGACATCATGCGCTGGACTCGAACCTGGATGGCCGCGGTGGCCGTGGCCGCCGCGGGAGCCGTGCTCGCCCAAAGTCCCGGCGGCGACACGGGCAGTGGCGGCACGGATGGCGGCGCCAACAGCCTCGCGCTGTGCATCGACACCACGGACCAGGACAAGCAACCCGACTTCAGCAGGGACGCGGGCATTCCCAGCGCCATCATCGTCACGGATGACAACCCGCCCAAGCTGCGGCTCAACACCAACCTCAACGTCCTGGACCCGGAGAAAATCATCCTGCCCTTCGAGCAGGAGCTCACCGCGCTCATCGTCGATGACCGCGCGGGCAGCGGCGCCTCCAGCACGCTGGGCTGGTTCTATTACGACGAGCTCATCGACGCCGAATACATCGACGACAACGGCACGCGAGAGGACTCCGATGACGACCGGCTGCTGGACAAGAACAACAACGGCGTGCCCGACTTCCACGAGGACCTCTACAACCTCAACCCCACGCGCTACATCGGCGTGGCGCCCCGCTGTCCCAACCGGACGTTCATCCACCGGCGCTGGGGCGACGCGGGGACGGTGACGCTGCGCGAGCCCGAACTGTTGATGGGCCCGTGCAACGCCGGCAGTCGTTACACCGCCGATACGGGCCCTCGAAGGTGGCAGGGGCGCGCTGACTACCCCACTCGGCCCTCGACCGGCGGCGTGGTGGGCCGCCCGGTGCGTGATTTCGCGAACGACCTGCTCGCGTATGACCCCTACCACGGACGCGACAACCTGAGGCAGAGCGCTGTCACCTCCGGCATCATCGACACCTACTTCAGCGACCAGGGGCTGTTCCCGCACATTCCGAACCTGCTGGAGCCCCGGCATGCGCTCAATGGGAACAGAGGCATCGGCAACCTCGTCTTCCTTTCCACGGACGACGACGAGACGTCGTGCCACGAATCGGAATCGGCGGAGTGCTTCGCGCCACGTCAGGGCTGGACGCTCGACGGCAACGGCCAGGTCATGCGCACCGGCACGGCCTGGGACAAATCCGATGAGGCGGACGGCATCCCTGACTACAAGGCCAGCGCGTTCGACAGCGCGGGCCGCCTCATCACCGGCAAGAGCACAACGGCCGCCATCACCAAGGCCGAGGACCAGGTCGTCCCCATGGGACGCCTCGCGGGCCGGCGTGAAATCGTCTTCTTCCTCGTCACCTACGTGGAGCAGGTGTACGGCCCGGCCACGGATTCGTGCTTCATCACCCGTCCGACGACGGATGGGCGCGAGGTGCAGTGTGACCTGTGGATGCACGGCGACATCAACGTCTTCTTCACCAAGACGCCGCTCAACATGGACCTGCACCAGGGCAGCGACCCGCTCGTGGTGAGGCAGAAGAACCTCCGCACCAACTGGCTGAATCCCATGGTGTACCCCCGGCTGGAGAACGACCCGGCCTATGGCGGCGTCGTCTTCCCGTTCGACCAGACGCAGGATGTCCCCTCCGTGAACCGCCGCGCGGCACACACGATTGTGGGCGCGCCGCGTGACAACCCCCTGGTCTGGATTCTGGGCTGGGAAGACCAGAACGCGGGCGGTGACCGCACGTACAGCGACATCGTCATCCTCATCAACAAGCAGAACAACGGCTCCTACCGCTCCGACGTGGTGTCGGACATCTCTCCGGACATCTCCCTGGACTTCACCATCACCGAGGTGACGTTCACCGTGGAGGACCAGCCCTACTACGCGGCGGATGGCGGCGGCGTCGCGCCCTGCTCGCTCTCCGTCAAGCTGCCGGACGGCGGCACGGGCCAGCGCAGGCCGGACATCAGTTATGACGTGGCGCTGGACTGCAAGGTCTGCCAGGAGCCCTGCAACACCTCGAATCCCACGTACATCCTCAACGACAATCCGAACTGGCTCCGGGTCCCCATCCCGGACAGCGACGGCGGCGTGCGCAATGAGACGGCCGTCCTGCAGGACTTCCTGGAGCAGGGCCGCGTGGGAACACAACTGTGCTGGCGCGCGGTGATGGAGAGCCCGGGTGAGTCCTGCCAGCCCACCATCCACAACATCAACGTCTCCTACAAAGCGCAGCGCAGCGGTGAATACGGCCGCGCGTCGCTCATCCCCATGGCCAACGCCGTCATCCACGGCGTCTATGAAACGCCCGGGCGCGCCTGGGTCGCCGACGGAGGCGTGGACCAGGTCTCCATCCGCACCTACGACAACCGTCCGGACACCATCGACCGGGGCCACATCTACCTGAAGAAGCTCTACGAGCCCGCCACGCTGGCACCCTATGAGCCCACCCAGGAAGTCTGGGACTCCGGCAAGTGGATGCGCGACCTGATGCGCACGCTGGAGACCCGCCCCGGCGAGCCGCTCGACACGCGCAGGCTCGTCACGCTCAATCCGGCGAACCAGCAGGCCATCGACGTGAAGGACCTGATGGCGCGCGCCAACACCACCAGCCCCCTCTTCCCAGACACCTACTGCACCCGCCGCAACGGCAGCGTGTACCTGTATGACCTGGACGGCCGCAACGGCTGCACCGCGGATGACCGCGTGGCGCTGCGCGACTGGCTCTACGGCTGGGAGGACCGCCAGTCCTCGGTCATCCGCAACCGGATGCGAACCTGGCCGCTGGGCGGCGTCAACCTGTCCACCGCGGCCGTCATCGGGCCGCCCAACGTGCCCGCGTGGCTGCTCGAAGGCCGCAACCTGGACGCGGAGCGCCGGAAGTTCACGGAGAACTTCAGCGCGGCCAACACGGGCCGCCCCACGGTGACGTACGTGGGCACCACCCAGGGGTACCTCCACGCGCTGGGCACGGGCTACTTCCGCACGGGGGATGACCCCTGCACGCCAGGCCGCGTGGAGTACCAGGGCTACTTCGGCCGGGCCGGCAGTTGCGCCAGCGGCCATGACTACGGCGCGGGCAACGAGCTGTTCGCCTACCTGCCCTTCAAGATGCTGCCCTACTACGTGGAGAACTACCGCCGCGCCAACGACGCGTACTCCACCGAGCGCGCCACGATGGACGCCACGCCCTCCGTGGCGGACGTGGACCTGCGGAGCGACGACTACCGCCCGGACACCGGCCACGACCCTCGGGAGACCGACGAGGCCTGGCGTCCCCGCCCCGCCCGGAACGAGGGCGCGAAGACGGTGCTCGCCAGCGCCACGGGCCCCAAGCAGAGCGTCTTCTTCGCACTCGACGTCACCAACCCCACGGACTCGAGCTACCCCACGCCCCTGTGGGAGTTCGACATGAAGCGGGACCGCTTCACGTCCGCGGGCATTCCGTGCACGGGCAGCGGCAACGGCTGCAACCCGCTGCCGGCGCTCTTCACCGGCGCCACGCCCAAGCCCGACACACGCGGTTCGCGCCATGCGCCCTCACTGGTGCGCATGGACTTCGGCCAGGCGGGTGGCAAGAAGTGGGTGTCCATGTTCGGCACGGACTACTCGCCTGAGTCCGGCACGGTGGGCACCGTCTACCTGATGGACCTCAAGACGGGCCTGCCCGCGCAGGTGACGGGCAACAGCGCGAAGGCGCGGCTGGCGGGCGTCGTCACGCTGGGCACCACCGCGGACGCGAATGAAGGCATTGGCGGAGAGCCCATCCCGTTGGACGTGAATGGCGACGGCAACGTCGACGTCATCTACGTCCCGTCCACCTCGGGGAAGATCTACCGCATCAACCCCACCTACTCGAACACCGGGCCGAACACGCCGCTGGGCAAGGTGCTGGCCTCCTGTGTCGTCGCGGACGCGCAGGCCGTGCCCGGCATCCGCAACCCCACCAGCCAGCGCATCTACTCCACCATCTCCGCGTCGGTGGTGCCTGACAGCGGCTCCCGCCGGGTGCGGCTGTACTTCGGCACCGCCAACAACCCGGACATCGCCAACGAGCCGGACGACACCGCCGACCCGCGGCCCCGCTATCACCTGATGGCCTTCGAGGACCGCGACCCGGTGCCCGCCACGCGTCCAGGCGCCAACTGCCCCGCGCACCTCGAATGGACACGCGAGCTGGGCGCGGGCCAGGTCGTCTGGGGCGGCGTCTCCACCACCCAGGATGGCGTCTTCACCACCAGCGCCGTGGGCCGCGCCGCCAGCGCGTGCGACCTGGACAGCACCACCAGCGGCAGGGTCTACGCCTACAGCACCTCGGGCAATGCGCTCGCGGGCAACGACACCCCCATCGACGGCCACGGCACGCACGCGCCCGTGCTCTATGACAATCACCTGCTCATCGTGAAGAACGGTCAGGTGCGCGCGCTGGGGAACGGGACGTACAACAACCCCACCTCGGAGTCGCCGCGAAGCAGCTCCCGGGTCCTCATCTGGGACGTGCAGTCCGGCTCACGCGTCCAGGAGGTGGTGCCATGAACCGGCGCAGACTCCACGCCCATCCGCGCGGCCTCAGCATCCTGGAGACCATCGCCACCGCCGCGGTGCTCATGCTCGGCATCCTGGGCATCATGCTCACGCTGGGCACCGCGTCCCGTCACAACCGCCGCAACAACAACCTGAGCCAGGCGAGCCTCATCGCCGAACAGGAGCTGGAGCGCGTGGTCAACCTCCGCTGCGTGGGCGAGCCGCTGAACGACCCCTGCGTCAACATCAAGCAGCTCGACAACACGAGGCGCGACGTGTGGTGGTCCGCCAATGGCCGCATGACGGAGACGCCGCCCCTTCCGGGCGCGACGCCGCAAATGGCCTACACGCTGACGCTGGACGTGGACCCACCCTTCGAGGGCGCCGAGACAGGCGAGCCCGCGCTGAACCGCGCCATCCCGCTTCCCCACACCAGCAACCTGGCCCTGCACCAGGTCGTCAACGTCCGCGTCACCGTGAGCTGGATGGAAGAGCCCGGTGCGCCCCGCCGCGCGGTGGCCCTGCAGACCCGGATGGCGCCATGAAGCGACTTCGTTCGACGACGCCGCGCGGCTTCACGCTCATCGAGCTGATGGTGGCCGCATCGATGTCCATGGTGGTGCTCGCCACCGCCATTGGCGTGAGCGTCCACCTCCAGCGCCGGGGCCTGCTGGAAGAGCGCATCATGGAGACACAGAACAAGGGCCGGGCCGCGCGTGACTTGATGGCGTTCGGCGTGCAACGGGCGGGCGCGGGCATCGGCAGCGTCTCCCTCACCGGCGGCCGGACTCCCGCCGGCGAAGCAGACCTGTTCTACGCCGTGTGGGCCCGGCCCCAGGCCACCTTCCCGAATGACGCCACCTTCGTCCCACCCGCCAACGCCGCGCTGCTATCGGATGCCCTGGAGGTCTGGGAGACGGACCCGGCGCGCATGGTGCTGCTGGAGCAGTGTCCCTTGCCGGCAACCGCGGCCTGGTTCGAGGACACGCTGTGCATCGGAGGCCTGCCGCCCGCCTTCCTGGACAATGCGGTCATCGCCGTGGTGTTCCCGGGCACGGAAGACGAGCGGGGCTGGGCCTGCGTGGGGCAGGTGACGAACCTCGTGGCGGAAGGCGTGGAGTGGACGCCCGCCATCCCAGGCCGGCCCGCGCCCGCCGACGGCAACTGTCATCCCGACGCCGTGACGCTTCCCGAGTCGCCCTGGCTTGGCACACGGGGGCCGCGCGAAGGAGGCATGTACCTGCTCCCACTCACCAGCCGCAGCTACCGGGTGAACTGGCCCGGCGGCACGCCCGTGCTGGAGTTGGACGCGGATGGGCCCATGGGGCCCGCGGGCTACACCGCGGTGTCCCAGGACATCGAGCAGTTGCAGGTCCGGCTGGGCGTGAATGCGCCCAACGCGCTCCCCGGCGCCCCCGTGCGCTTCTTCCCGGACGCGGAGACCGGACGCCCCTCGCTGGCCACCTGCACCCAGGCCACCTGCGCCGCGCACATCTCCTGGGCCTGGGACCCGGGCGTGCCCGTTCCGCCGGACCGCGGCCCGGGCAGCGCGGGTGACGAGCTGATGCGCCACATGCGCGTGGTGGAGCTGTCCATCACCGCGCGCTCGCAGCGCGCCGAGCTGACGGGGAACGAAGCGCCCGGAGCGCGAGACGACGACGGCAACCTCCGGGATGGCTACAAGCGCCGGCACAGCGTCATCCGCCTGGCGCCTCGCAACTTCGCGTTCGTGGGAACGGGGGGCTGACATGCGGCCACGCAACCGAGGCATGACGCTGCTGGAGGTGATGGTCGTGGTGGCCCTGGTTGGCCTCTTCGCCACCCTCTCCGTGTCCAGCTTCCAGGGCATGACGGAGCGCCAGCGCCTCAGCGCCGCGCAGCGCGAGTTGGTGCTGATGATGCAGGAGGCCCGTCAGAAAGCACGCGCGACCCACCAGCCCGTGCGGCTGGGCACGCGCGTCATGGATGAGCAGGGCGTCCAGGTGACGCGCATGCGCTGGGAGGCACTGGCATGCAGTGATGCGTGGGGCACGGTGTGTCCCATGCCCGCGTGCCAGGAGAACGCCTGCGGCGTGGGCGGCTGCGAATGCGCGGAGCTGGGGCCGGAGCTGGTCATCCCGCCGAAGCTCGACGTGAACCTGCTGGTGGGCCTGTGCTGGCTGGGCAACCCCGGCGCCGGCGCGCCCGTCGTGGCTCCGCCGGCGCCCGGCGGAAGGGTGTGCGAACAGAACGCCCCGCTGCCCCCGACGGAGCGGCTCATCCTCCTGCGCAACAGGGGGTCGCTCGAAGCGCCGGACTGGAAACCAGAGCTAGTATTCCAGGCGGATGGCCTGACGGCGGCCGTACGCCCCGTGGATTGTGACAAGCACGCCTCCACGGCAGGCTGCCAGTAGGCGGCGTCCGCACCGCCGCCGTCGCGCGTGCGAACGGGCCCCTTCGGCGTATGCTCGGGGGCCCGGGCCCAGGGCCCGGCATGCCGTCCGCGAGGAGCCCCCGACGATGATGAAGCGGCTGGTCCTGGTCCTGAGCCTGGGTGGAGCCACCGGCGCCCACGCGGACGCCGTGGCCGACGTGTGGAAGGCGAAGTGCGCCGTGTGTCACGGCGGTGACGGCAAGGCGCAGACGAAGATGGGCCAGAAGGAGTCCATCGGCGACATGAGCCGGCCCGCCTGGCAGCAGTCCCGGACGGACGCCGACATCCGCAAGGTGATTGCCGACGGCGATCCACGGAACAGCAAGATGAAGCCCTTCAAGGACAAGCTTACCCCAGCGCAGATTGACGCACTGGTGGGATACATCCGCACCATGAAGGCGCCGACGGCCCCTTGAATTTCCGTTCGAGGCCGCGCGTCATCCTCCGCAAGAGAAACGGAGCCCCCCCATGAAGAACCTCACCGTTGCCGTCGTCTTCTGCCTCTCCATGGCCAGCCTGTTCACCTCCCTGCGCGCGGACGCGCTCTCGTCGGTGCACATCGAGAAGGGGGTGTCCCCGGCGCAGTCGCTGTCCCTCCGCCCGGATGACGGCAAGGGCGGTGACGACAAGGGCGACAAGGGCGGCGGTGAGGAGGACGAGGAGGAGTACCGCAAGCGCCGCTACGCCGGCCTGTCCCAGCAGGCGGCCATGGAGCTGGTGGACCCGGGCGCGCTGACGGACGTCATCCGCCTGCAGGCCGCCGTGAAGTTCGGCCAGCGCTAGCAGCAGGCCACGGGCCGGGCCTCAGGCAGTCTTGCCTGGCGGCCCACCCAACGGCCGGGTGACGCGAGGCAGCGTCACCGAGAAGCAGGTCCCCGTGTCCGCCGACGACGCCACGTCCAGCCAGCCTCCGTGCGCCGTGACGATTTGCGACACGATGTAGAGCCCCAACCCCAGGCCCTGGTGCTTCGGCTTCGGCTGACCCGGCTCGGGGGGCACTCCGTGGAACGGCGAAAAGAGCCGCGGGCGCAACGACTCCGGGATGGGCGGCCCACCGTTGTGGACCTCCACGCGCTGGAAGAGCGAGTCCTTCGCCGCCAGCCGCACCCGCACCGAGCTCCCCTCCGGACTGTGTTGAAGCGCGTTGCCCAGCAGGTTCGACAGCACCTGTCCCAGGCGCTCCTCGTCCCAGATGCCGCGTGACTCGCCGTCCACCTCCAACCGGACGCAGCACTCCGGATGCGCGGGCTCCAGCTCGGAGATGATGCGCCGGCACACGTCCTCCATGCACACCTCATGGGGACGCAGCGGGATGCCACCCGCCATGCGGGCGCGCGTGAAGTCGAGCAGCTGTTTCACCAGTCGCGCCATCCGCTCGGCGCTCCCGTCGATGCGAGCCACCACGCGCCGGACCTCCGGGGGCAGCGTGTCCCGGGCCAGGAGGGCCGCGGAGGATAGCCGCACCGCGGCCAGTGGATTGCCCAGGTCGTGGCCCAGCACGCCGATGAAGCGCTCCTGGAAGCGCGCCTCCTCCTCGCGCTCCAGCTCCTGGCGCCGCCGCGCGGTGACGTCCCGGCAGATGGCGAACAGGCCGTACACGGTGCCGTCTCCGCGGCGAAGCACGCCCTTCGTCGTGTGCCAGATGCGGTCCGTCCCCGGGCCGCCTTCCGCCCCTTCGTACGTGGCCGTGTGCCCGGAGCTCATCACCTCGCGGTCGTGCGCCAGCGTCGGCGCGGCCCGGTCTGCGCCCAGCAGCTCCGCGTCCGTGCGGCCCAGGATTTCGCGCGGGGCCCGGTGGAAGGCGCTCGCGGTGGCGGGATTGATGAGGATGTACCGGCCCGACACGTCCTTCACGTAGATGGCGTCGGTGGCGCTCTCGATGACGGCGTGCAGCAGGTCATGGTCGCGCCGCAGGGCTTCTTCCGCGGCCATGCGCTCGGTGAGGTCCTCCAGGAAGAGCACCACGCCGTCGTCACACGGGGACACGCGCGCCAGGAGCCACACGGTGCCCATGGGCGACTGCCGGGACACCCGCGCGACTTCTGGCGCGCGGCGTGTCACCACGCGGACACACGCACTGAAGAGGCCGCCGTCCCACGCCCACGGCGCTTCCTCCAGCAGCCGGTTGTGCACCAGGCTGCCCTCCTCTCCGCCGAGCCAACGCTCCGCCTGCACGTTGGCGGAGACACACTCGAAGTCGACGATGCTGCCGACCGCGGAGCGCACGCTCCGCAAGACGACCACCGCCTCGGAAAGAGGTTCGTCCCCTTCGGTGCCCTGGCACCTGTTGATTCCACGGCCAGATGACATGTCGGCGTGGCCCCCGATGCTGCCGTTGTGAGCCACCCTAACCCCGCAGCAGGGGGTGGGGCCAACCGGTCCCCGGGGTGGCTGAACAGTGCCCGAGCTAACCAGAGCTTCCGATTTCTCCTGTTTCGCTCGACAGCCGAAGCGCTCAGTCGTTGACCTGACAGGGTGAGACTCCTAATTACCCTGGGGCCCTCAGGGTCCACTCATGGACACTTCCTTCACACAGACGCAGGACGGCGGCGCGGCGGGCGACCCTTTCGCCCAGGTGGTTGACGGACTTCGGGCGGGGCAGCGCGTCCGGACGCAAGGGCTCAAGGGGGCAGCGCGCGGGCATGTGCTCGCCCGCCTGCATGGCGCGCTGAGAGCGCCGCTGGTCTGCGTGGCGGTGGACGAGGAAGCCGCCGACGCGCTCGCCGCGGATCTGTCCTTCTTCCTGGGCGGCCAGGGCAGCCTGCTCGCGCCGCGCGTGCTGCGGCTGCCCGCGGACGAGGTGCTGCCCTACGACGAGGTGTCTCCCGACGCGGCGGCCGTCACGGAGCGGCTGGGCGCCCTCTTCCATCTGGGCCAGGGCACGCGATTCCCCGCGCTCGTGTTGTCGGTGCGCGCGCTGCACCGCAAGGTGCTGCCGCTGGCGGTGATGCGCGCGCTGGCCGCGCGAGTGGCCGTGGGGCAGGACTTCGACCGGGACTCGCTGGCGCGCCGGCTGGTGCGCATGGGCTACCAGAACAGCCCCCTGGTGGAGGACGTGGGCACGTTCAGCGTGCGCGGCGACCTGCTGGACGTCTTCAGCCCCCTCTACGACAAGCCCGTCCGCCTGGAGTTCTTCGGCGACACCATCGAGTCCATCCGCGCCTTCGACCCACAGTCCCAGCGCACGGTGGACGCGCTGAAGGAAGTGGACCTGGTCCCCGCGCGCGAGGTGCTGCTCACCGACGAGACGCGCCCACGCGCCGAGTCCGCCGCCCGCGCGGTGGCCGACCGCATCAACCTGCCCACCATCAAGCTGCGCGAGCAGCTGGATGCCCTGCGCGAAGGCCTGCCCGGCTTCGGGATGGAGGGCCTGCTGCCCGGCTTCTTCGAGGGCGGGCTGTCCACGCTGTTCGACTTCCTGCGGGACTGGAGCCCCGAGGCGCCCGTCATCTACCTGGACGACCCGCTGGGCCAGGACCGCGCGGCGGACACGCTGTGGGAGGAACTGGAGCGCTCGCACGGCGCGGCCGAGGCCCGGCAGGAGCTCATCTGTCCGCCGCTGGAGCACTTCCTCTCCCGTGAGGACGTGAACCAGCGGCTGCAGTCCTTCCGCGTGCTGGAGGGCGGTGGGCTGTCGCTGGTGCAGACAGAGCGCCCGCCGGTGCACTTCAGCTTCGGCGGCACCCAGGACCTGCGCGAGGCCATCCTGGCGCACCACGGTGAAGAGGGCGCGCTGTCCCCGCTGGTGGAGCGGCTGGAGCGCTGGCGCGAGCTGCGCGTGGCCTGCGTGGTGGCGTGCGGCACGCTGAGCCAGGCGGACCGGCTGAAGCGGCTGCTGATGGACCGAAACGTGATGGTGAAGGTCCACACGGAGCCGCTGGAAGACGCTGTGGCGCTGTACGAGCCCTCCATCCGCGCGCACCTCTTCACGGGCGAGGTGAGCCACGGCTTCGTGGATGGGCCGGGCGGGCTCGCGGTGCTGGCGGACGAGGAGATTTTCGGCGCGCGCGCGCGCCGGCGTCCCAAGCGCAGCAAGAAGCTGGACGCGTTCGGCTCCGGCTTCGGGGACCTGAAGGAAGGCGACCTCATCGTCCATACCGACTTCGGTATCGGCCGTTATTCGGGCCTGACGAAGATGGAGGTCAACGGCGTTCCCGGGGACTTCCTCGTCCTGGAGTACGCGGGCCGGGACAAAATCTACCTGCCGGTGGGCCGCATGCGGCTCATCCAGAAGTTCTCCGGCGGCGACCCCACGCAGGTGCAGCTGGACAAGCTGGGCACCACGAGCTGGGAGAAGACGAAGAAGCGCGTCAAGGAGCAGCTGCTCAAGATGGCGGCGGAGCTCCTCCAGATTGCCGCCGCGCGCAAGGCGCACCCCGGCCATGCCTTCAGCGCGCCGGACCGGTACTTCGCCCAGTTCGAAGCGGACTTCGAGTTCGAGGAGACGCCGGACCAGGCCAAGGCGATTGAGGACGTGCTGGCGGACATGCAGAAGCCGGAGCCCATGGACCGGCTCGTCTGCGGCGACGTCGGCTACGGCAAGACGGAGGTGGCCATGCGGGCCGCCTTCAAGGCCGCGCTGGACCGCAAGCAGGTGGCGGTGCTGGTGCCCACCACGGTGCTGGCGCAGCAGCACTTCCTGTCCTTCAAGAAGCGCTTCGCGGACTACCCCGTCACGGTGGAGGTCATCTCCGGGATGAAGAAGGCGCCAGAGGTGCGGGAAATCCTCAAGCGCGCCAAGGAGGGCAAGGTCGACATCCTCATCGGCACGCACAAGCTGCTGGGCGGCGAGGTGGCCTTCAAGGAACTGGGCCTGATGATTGTCGACGAGGAGCAGCGCTTCGGCGTGAAGCAGAAGGAGTCGCTGAAGAAGTGGCGCTCCCAGATTGACGTGCTCACGCTGACGGCCACGCCCATTCCCCGCACGCTGCACATGAGCATGTCAGGCGTGCGCGACATGAGCATCATCGCCACGCCGCCGCAGGACCGCCGGGCCATCCGCACCTTCGTGATGAAGTACGAGGACACGGTGGTGAAGGAAGCGATTGAGCGCGAGGTGGCGCGCGGCGGACAGGTGTTCTTCGTCCACAACCGCGTGGAGTCGCTGCCCTCCATCGAGACGCAGCTGCGCGCGCTGGTTCCCCAGGTCAGCATCGGCGTGGCGCACGGGCAGATGGGCGAAGGGCAACTGGAGAAGGTGATGCTCGCCTTCACGGAGAAGAAGTACCAGGTGCTGCTGTGCACCAGCATCATCGAGAGTGGCATCGACATCTCCAGCGCCAACACGATGATTGTGAACCGGGCGGACCAGTTCGGCCTGGCGCAGCTCTACCAGCTCCGTGGCCGCGTGGGCCGGTCCAAGGAGCGCGCGTATGCGTACCTGCTGGTGCCGTCGCGGCGCGCGGTGACGAAGGACGCGCAGCGGCGCCTGGAGGTGCTCCAGAACTTCACCGAGCTGGGCGCGGGCTTCTCCATCGCCAGTCATGACCTGGAGATTCGCGGCGCGGGCAACCTGCTGGGCGACAAGCAGTCGGGCGCCATCGCAGAGATTGGCTTCGACATGTACGCGCAGCTCCTGGAGGAAGCCGTCGCGGAGATGCAGGGCCAGCCGCCCAAGGTGCAAATCGAGCCGGACGTCACGCTGCCCATGCCGGCGCTCATCCCGGACGACTACGTCAGCGACGTCCACCAGCGGCTCGTCTTCTACAAGCGCTTCAGCCAGGCCAGCCACCCGGACGAAGTCACGGACCTGCGCGCCGAGCTGGTGGACCGGTACGGCGAAGCCCCGGACGAGGTGGACCACCTGTCCGAGCTGACGCTGCTGAAAATCGACATGCGCGACCTGCGCCTGCGCGGGCTGGAGGTGGGCACCACCCGGCTGGTGGTGACGCTGGGCGCGGACGCGCTGCTGGATGGCCCCAAGGTGGCGGGGCTGGTGCAGCGCTCCAAGGGCGTCTACCGCCTCACCCCGGACATGAAGCTCATCGCCCGCGCGCCACAGGGCGCCAGTGGCCAGGACCTCATCTCCGAGGCCAAGAAGGTGCTGAGGGATTTGAGCCACTGCGCACTGCCGCAGGCGTAGGCGCGGACCTCGGCGGCCGCTCCGCCGCCGAGGCCGTGCGCTGAGGCGGGTGCTTCCGCCCAAGCGCAGTCACTCAGGCTCAGCGCCCGCCGCAGAAGTGGGCCACGGCGCGAGCCAGGACGGCCTCGCAGCGCACCAGGTCTTCCACGGGCACGTATTCGCCCGTCTGGTGCGCCACGCGGATGTCGCCGGGGCCGAACACCACCGCCTCCGCGCCCAGCTCCGTCATCTGCGGCGCCTCCGTCCCGAAGGACACCGTCTCCGGCGCGTTGCCGCTGGCCTCCGCGAGGAAGCGCACCACCTCCGCGTCCGCCCGCGTATTCACACCCCGGTCCGTGCGCACCACGCGAATCTGCGCCTCGAAGGCGGGCTCGTCCCGCACCAGCTCCTGGCGGATGGTCTCCAGCAACTGAGACACGCGCTCCGGCGGCTGCCCGGGAATGGGCCGCCACTCCACGACGAAGCGGCAGGCACCGGGGATGACGTTCTTCGCCTTGCCGCCCTGGATGACGCCCACGTTCACGGTGGTGAAGGGCGGCTGGAAGCCCTCGTCGAGGTCCTCGCGCAGCACCGTCAGCGCCAGGTGCTCCAGGCGCTGGAGGAAGCGGCCCGCGCGGAAGATGGCCGACGCGCCCGAGTCCGGGTACGCGCTGTGCCCTTCCTTCCCCCGCACCTCCACCTCCGCCAGGCAGTAGCCCTTGTTGGCGCGCACCGGAATGAGGCGCGTGGGCTCGCCGACAATCGCGTGCCGCGCGCGGCCCAGTCCCGCCTCCACCAGCTTCTTCGCGCCCGTCAGACCGACTTCCTCGTCCGCGGTGAGGACCACCATCAGCGGGGCCTTCAACTGCTCGGCGTTCAACGCCGCGTGCAGCGCGCAGGCGATGAAGCCCTTGGTGTCACACGCGCCGCGCGCGTAGAGCCGCCCGTCCTTCTCCGTCAGCCGCAGCGCGTCCGTCCAGGCCGCGTCGTAGGGCACGCAGTCGGAGTGCCCCACCAGGGCCAGCGCGGCGCGGCCGGAGCCGGAACCGCCCTTCACCGCGACGAGGTTCACCTTCTCCACGCCCGCGTCGTCCAGGAACTTCTGGCGCTCCGCGCTGAAGCCCGCGGCCTCCAGGCGCGCCTGCGCGTAGTCGATGAGCGGAACGTTGGGGCGGAAGGACGTGGTGTCCATCGCCACCAACTCCGTCAGGGTGGCCCGCAGCGCGGGCAGCGTGTCACTCATGGGTAAGACCTCCAGGGACGGGTCATGCCACGGCACGCCAGCCCCCGGAAGGCCCTTCCCTCCCCCATGTCTACTCAGCGAACGGACGCCACCTGGGGCGCGGCCTCCTCCAGCGGAGACAGCGAGTTATCCCCCGCTCCAGGCCGCCCCAGGCCCTTGTGCACCGCGGGCGCCGCCGCGTTCACCGCTCCCACGTAGAAGACACCGTGGTAGCCGTCATCGTTCGTTCCGCCCCACGTGTGCACGAAGAAGCGGTCGCCGTTGTCCCGCCCCTTCGCGTCACGCACGCCGCAATCCAGCCGGTCCTTCACGCCCTTGCGGTCCACCGCGCAAATCCACGCCGACCCGCTGTTGTACGCCATGTCCAGCGCCACCACGCTGTCGAGCTCGTCCTTCAGCACCAGCCCCATCGGCCGGAAGGACTTGTCCCAGGGCAGCCCCTTCTTCGTGCGCGAGTGGATGTTGCCGGACAGGACGATGTGGAAGCGCTGGGGGCCCGACTCCACGTGGTGCCGAACCGTCGCCGCCATCGCGTCCTCGCGCGCCTGCCCCTGCATCGTCGGGTGGTCGAAGACGAACACATCCACGTCCAGCCCGCGCGAGCGCAGCTGGCGCAGCTGCTCCAGCATGTTCGCTACCGCCTCGCTGCTGCGGCCGTCCGGGTACGGGCTGCGCCAGAACGGCGCCTCCATCAGCTTCAGCCAGTCATCCTCCGCCCCCGCGCTCTCCAGGAACGCCCCCACGCGCGTCTGGCTCTCCAGCGGCAGCTCCAGCCCCACCGTCACCGGCATGCCGGCCACCGCCACCTGGCATGACGCCTGCGCCACGAAACGCGGCACTTCCTGCGTGCCGTGCATCTCCCCCAGCAGCAACGTGCCACCTGGCTTCACCTGCTTGCCCAACCCCAGGATGGGCAGGCCACATTCAAAGGCCATGGCCTCCGCGCCCGCGTTCGCACTGGGCGTCGTCGCCACCTGCACCGGCTTGGGCGCGTTCTCTTCCTTCATCAGCTTGGGCGCGATGGAGCGGAACACCCGCCACTCCATGACCAGGTCCCGCGAGCCCTGACCCGAACCCGCGTAGAAGGAGTTCTCTCCCCGCGGCGCGGCGAGGCGGGCCTCCCAGTCCTCCACGCTGAGCGTGGGGTCCGACGCGCCCCCCCCTGTCGCCCCCATCATACTCTCTGTCTCCACGGCCGCTTGCCGTTCAGAAAGACTCCCGCCTGTGAGGCCACGGCCCGGCCCCCAATCAATCTCACGGCCCGGAGGACTCAGCGCAGTGCTGGAGCTCTTGGTGATGCGGATGATCCACAGCTTGCTCTTCGTCGGCGTCTCGCGCTTTCCCAGCACCATGTACCGGTGCCAGAAGCTCGAAATCTTCGAGCCGCCGAACTCCTGGCGCCAGTCCGTCTCCAGCACCAGGCTCCCCTTGTCCTCCTTGAAGGGCAGCTTGTTCTCCGTGAAGAACTGCCGCACCTCGGGCCAGACTTCTTCCAGGGGCCGCTCGTAGATGGCCTCGCCATCCGGGATGAACAAGTCACTGAAGGTGCTTCCCTGCCGGGCCGCGCAGCCCACCTGGAAGCACATCAACGTCACCACCGCGAACCACTTCGCGCGCATCGGCCCCTCCGGGAATGAACTCCCGGGGTGAACGCGCCGCGCCCCAATGCCATATCGGAGGAGGACTGCCGCTCAGGCGTACAGCGCGCGAGACAACACCTGGAACGCGCGGCCGCTCTCCTCCGCGAGCGCATGCCTGCCCTCACGGACGACCTCGCGTCCGCCCACCACGACATCGCGCACCGCCGCCTTCTCCGCGCCCAACACGATGGCGGGCAGCAGCGATGCGGGCAAGGCGCCCACGAGCGACGGATGGTGCAGGTCCACCGTGAAGAAGTCCGCGGGCGCGCCCGCCTCCAGGGCGCCCGTGGCGAGCCCCAGGCTCCGCGCGCCGTCCACGGTGGCCATGTCCAGCAGCCGCGCCGCCAGCCCATCCATGGCGCCTCCGCCCGGGTCCAGCACGGCGCGCCGAAGCCGAGACAGCCGCAGGTGCCCTTCCAACTGTCGCGCCTCATCCAGCAGGTCCACCGTGGCCTGGCTGTCCGAGCCCAGGCTGATGCGCGCGCCCGCCTTCACCAGCGCATCCGCGGGAACGATGCCGTCCCCCAGGTTCCGCTCCGTGGAAGGACACGCGCACACCGTGGCCTCGGCCCGGCCCAACAGCGACACCTCTTCGTCCGTCAGGTGCACCCCGTGGACCGCCGTGAAGCCGGGCCCCAGCAGGCCCAGGTCCGCCAGCAACTCCACCGGCCTGCGGCCATGCTCCGCCAGACAGGCTTCGATTTCCTTCGGCTGCTCCGCCACATGCATGTGGACGGGCAGGCTCCGCACGGACGAACCCGCGAGCGCCGCCAGCCACTCCCGAGGCACCGCGCGCACGCTGTGCGGCGCGAGCCCCACGCTGACCGCCGCGTCGGAGCGCACCTCGCGGGCCAGCGCCTCGACCGAACCCAGGAACGTCTCCACGTCCGGGTCGATGAAGCGGCGCTGCCGCGGATTCGCCGCCACGCCGAAGCCCGCACGGGCGTACCCCACGCGCAGCAGGCAGATGCGCAGCCCCACGTCCCGCGCGGCGCGAATCACCGCGTGCGCCAACGTGTTGCGGTCCGCGTACGGCGTGCCGTCGGACTGGTGGTGGACGTAGTGGAACTCCCCCACGGTGGTGATGCCCGCGAGCGCCATCTCCACGAAGGCCTGCCGCGAGGCGACGTAGAGGTCCTCCGGGCTCAGCGACTCAGCGGCGCGGTACATCGCCTCGCGCCAGCTCCAGAAGTCGTCCGCCTCCCGGCCCGATGCCACGTACTCCGTACGCCCGCGGATGAGCCGCTGGAACGCGTGGGAGTGTCCGTTGACGAGCCCCGGCAGCAAGGCCCTTCCCGGCAGCGCGACGGTGCGCGCGCCCGCGGGGACGGATTCTGGGGCCAGGATGCGGCCGTCGGCGCTCACCGCGAGGCCGCGCCCTTCATGGAACCGGCCGCCCGTGTAGAGGAGCTCCGGCTGATAGACAGTGATGTCGCTCACGCCGGCAACTTACGCCAGCGCCACGGGGCGCGCAGCAGCCGCGGCGCGCCCCGTGAAATGCCAGACGTCAGTGGAGCGCGAGCGCCGGAGTCCGGTCTTCCGTCGGAACCCCCGAGTTGTCTCCCCCACCCGGACGTCCCAGCCCCTTGTGCATCGCCGGCGCCGACGCGCTCACCGGCCCCACGTAGAAGACACCGTGGTAGCCGTCACCATTGGTGCCCCCCCACGTGTGCAGGAAGAAGCGGTCGCCGTTGTCCCGGCCCTTCGCCTCGCGGATGCCGCAGGCCAGTTGGTCCTTCACGCCCTTGCTGTCCACCGCGCAAATCCACGCCGACCCGCTGTTGTACGCCATGTCCAGCGCCACCACGCTGTCGAGCTCGTCCTTCAGCACCAGCCCCATCGGCCGGAAGGACTTGTCCCACGGCAGGCCCTTCTTCGTGCGCGAGTGGATGTTGCCCGACAGGATGACGTGGAAGCGCCCCGGGCTCGACTCCACCTGGTGCCGGACCGTGGCCGCCATCGCGTCCTCGCGCGCCTGCCCCTGGGCCTTCGGGTGGTCGAAGACGAAGATGTCCACGTCCAGTCCGCGCGAGCGCAGCTGACGCAGTTGGTCCAGCATGTTCGCCACCGCCTCGCTGCTGCGGCCATCCGGATACGGGCTGCGCCAGAACGGCGCCTCCATCAGCTTCAGCCAGTCATCCTCCGTCCCCGCGCTGTCCAGGAAGGTGTCCACCCGCGTCTGGCTCTCCAGCGGCAGCTCCAGCCCCACCGTCACCGGCGTGCCGGCCACCGCCGTCTGGCAGGACGCCTGCGCGATGAAGCGCGGCACTTCCTGCGTGCCGTGCATCTCCCCCAGCAGCAGCACCCCACCCGGCTTCACCTGCTTGCCCAGGCCCAGAATCGGCAGGCCGCATTCGAAGTCCATGGCCGCCGCGCTTCCCTCTGCGTCAGGCGCCATCGCCACCTTCACCGGCTTGGGCGCGTTCTCCTCCTTCATCAGCTTGGGAGAGATGGAGCGGAACACCCGCCACTCCATGACGAGGTCCCGCGAGCCCTGCCCCGACTCCGCGTAGAAGGAGTTTTCCCCCACCGGCGCATCCAGCCGATCCTCCCAATCCTCCACGGAGAGGCCCGGGGCCGAGGAGCCACCGCCCCCCTTGTCACCGATGATGCGCGCCACACCCCAGTCCAGCTCACGGCCCGCCGGGGCCAGCGCCTTGTTGCGGCTCTTGGTGATGCGGATGATCCACAGCTTGCTCTGGGTGGGGGACTCGCGCTTGCCCATCACCATGTATCGGTGGAAGAAGCCGGACACCTTCGAGCCACCGAACTCCTGGCGCCACTCCGTCTCCAGCACCATGCTGCCCCGGTCCTCGCGGAAGGGCAGGTTGGCCTCCGTGAAGTACTTGCGCACCTCCGGCCACATCTCCTCCACCGGCCGCTCGTAGATGGCCTCCCCATCCGGGATGAAGAGGTCGCTATAGGTGCCAGCCTGATGGGCACAGCCCGTCATCAGGCCCGCTAACACAACCGCCGCGAAGACCACCGAGCGCATTCGTCCCGTCTCCTCGTAGAGCCCCAGCGGGAGCGTAAACGAGGACCGGGCCCCGGCATATCGGCCCGGCAGGGCGGCTCAGGCGGGGGCTTCGGAGCCTTCCTCGGCGATGGCGCGTGCCCGCTCCCAGGGGCGTGTCCGGACGGCGTCGCGAATCCACATCACGTGGCGCCGCTCGTCCTCCCGGTGCTTTTCGATCAGCGCACGGACCTCGGGGCGCCAGTCGAAGCGCAGGGCGACGTCATAGGCGCGGTTGGAGAACTCCTCGTTGCCAAGCATGGCCACCAGCGCGGCCTCGGTGCCCATCATGCTGGACATCGCCGTCAGGCCCACCATCGCCGTTCCCTTGAGGTCCAGGCGCAGCTCCAGCGGCGTCCCGCCCGCCTCGTGGATGAGAGCGTTCAGGTCCTGTACGTGCCGGACGTGGTCGATTCGGAATCCGTTGAGCCGCTCGCGGACCAATGGTTCCGGAATCCGGGCCAGGGCCGCGTCGTAGGCACCCACGGCATCCGCGTCGAGTTGGGCCAGGCTGCGCAGCCGGGCCACTTCCGATTTGTCGGCCATGTCGAACTCCTGCGCTAAGGGGCTCGGGCAATGTGAGAAGGCTGTTCCCGCAAACCAACCCACCTCCTGGACGCGCTGACTGCCCGCCCCTGGGGCAGGCGGACAGCCAGGGCCCAGGTCTTCAGGCATGCACGGCGTCAGAGGGCGCGCGCGGCTGGGTGGCGTGCTTCCTCCGCGCGGCCCTGCGGTGCTTGAGGACAATCACGGCCCCCAGCACCGCGCTCAACAGCATCAGCGCGTTCGTCACCACGAAGACCCAGTTGCCGACCTTCCAACTGTAGAGCGTGAACCCCACGGAGGCCGTCATCTGCCCCACGAAGAGCCACTTGGACACACCCTCGCTCGAGCCTGACTTCCACTGCTTGTGGACCTGGACAGTGATGGTCAACAGCAGGACGAATGAACTGAACCAACCCAGGGCTTCGGCCCCCATGCACCCTCCTGGCCACAGACGATGTGCATGCGCCCTGCCGTGTGCAGCACGCCCGTCACCCCACCGGACCGCCCACCGCGCTCAGCCTGTCCGCGCCGCCGCCTCGCGGTGTCGCGCAATCCATGCCCGCGCCTCTTCGGCCGAATCCACGTAGGCCGTGTCGAGCCGCATCCCGCCGCTCAGCATCGCGCCCACCATGAGGCTCTTGGTGGTGGCCTTCTGCTCCATCGCCGCGCCGATGTAGACGACGCCCAGGAACCAGCCCGCCTGCGCGTGGTCCACCAGGTAGCGGCGCGACTCCGGACTGAGGTGCGAGTCCGTGATGTCCGCGGCCAGGTAGAAGCGCTGCGCGTCCGCCATCTCCCGGTACACGCCACACGACCAGACCGACGTCTCCAGGGTGATGGCGCCCCGGAAGCGCGCCCAGAGGATGTCCGGCGCTTCGAACCACGCATGCTGCTCGCCGTGACGCCACTCCCGGTTCAGGCTCATGGGCCTCCCACGCTGAGACAGGCGCCAGGATAGCCCCGGCCCCAGCGTGGACCCAACAGCCTCCCGGTGCGTACCGTCAGAAGCCGAGCGGCAACACGAAGGCCGTGCCGTTCTGCGTCCCCGTCCGGTAGCTGCGCGGCGCGCCGATGACGAGCATGGGCGGCGAGCTGCCGCTGCCCGGCATCATCGACATCGCCTGCCCCAGCGCCGAGCGCTCCGAGCCATCTCCCACCACCATGAGGAACGGTGAAAGCGCGCCCTGCTGGCCAACCCCGCCAGCATAGAGAAACACCGCGCCGCCGCCGTCGGACGCCTCGGAGGCGCCCGGCGCGCTCACCAGCAGGTCGGGGATGTTGTCGCCCGTGAGGTCCGTGCCGCCCACCAGCCGCGCGCCGAAGTTCACCGCGCGGTGGCGGTGGACCAGGACAACGGGGTTGAGGCCGTCACCCAGCGCGCCCACCACCAGCGGCGAGCCCGCGGACTGGAGCGCCTGCATCCGGTTCACCAGCACCGTCTTGTCGAAGAGCAGCACCACCGGCTGCGTCACGCCGTTGAAGGGCACGCTGGTGGCGCTGATGGCCACGAAGTCGCGCGTGTCGCCCAGGAACCGGCCCGCGCGCGTCATGCTCAGGCCCAGGCCCATGTTGGTGAGCTGCACCTCGCTGTCACCGGCGATGCGCCACACGGTGGCCGTCCTGCGCCCGCCGCAGCGCGAACCGCTCGCGTCGAAGCCCAACAGGATGGCCACGCCCGACCGCGAGCCCTCCGCGTAGCGCCAGGCCAGCTCGTCACAGCCGTCACCGTTGAGGTCGCCCAGCGACACCGGTGAGAACGTTTGAATGTCCATGGACGGCATCGTGTAGACGGGCTCACACATCATGCTCAGCTTCGCCAGCGACGCGTCCTCGGGCGCGCGGCCCAGGAACACCTCCATGCCGTCGTTGCGCAGCAGGCCCACGTCCTGGCGGCCATCGCCGTTCAAATCAAACCCGCCCACCACGCCGCGCCCGATGCCGGTGCGCCGGCAGAGGGCCTCTGGCTCCAACGTGCAGTCCGCGATGATGTTCGGCGCGAACAGCCGGTACGCCGGCTTGAAGCTGCCGTCCGGCTGTCCCAGCGACACCAGGGCGCCGCCCACCGACTGGGAGCCACTGGTGACACACGCGGCGGGCACCGACGTGTACGTGTTGTTGAGCTCGTTGTTGGAGCTCGTGGTGCCCGTGCCCGGCACGTAGAAGTTGGATGCGCCCACCACCAGGTCTGGACGCCCGTCGCCGTTGAAGTCGGAGAAGGCCACGTCCACGCCCACGTTGCGGCCCGCATGGTGCGGCGAGGGCAGGCCCTCCTCCACCACGGTGGCCTGCGCGGGCGCCGACACGTCGTGCACGTAGGCACGGCCAATGGTCAGGGCGTTGCCGTCATTGCTGGTGCCGGGGCCGGACCAGCCCGGCGCGCCCGTGAGCACCAGCGGACGGCCCTGCGGGCCCTGAGCAATCGCCACCGCCTCGCCGAAGCGCTCCACGCTCGGCTTCGCCGGCACCCGGACGCTGGTGCGCGTCCACTCCGTCACCGACGCGCCTTGACGGTGGTACAGCTCCACGCTGCCGGTGAAGGCCCCCTGAGCCGAAGAGGACCGGCCCGCGAAGGCCACCAGCGACGGGTTCGCCGCGGGGCCCCAGGTCGCCAGCCCCGAGCCCAGCGTGTCCGACACCGCCGTCCCGTTGATGACCATCAGCGGCCGGTTGAGGATGCTGCCCTGCGTGAGCGTGGCCAGGGGATAGACGAGAATCTTGCCGCTCCAGCGCAGCGTGCCGCTCCCCACCCCCGAAGGCGCGGACGCGTACGGCGCGCCCAGGAGCAGCTCCAGGCCCGGCTCACCGTCGACGTCCATCACCGCCCAGCTCCGGCCCGCGTTGATGCCGCTGGCCTCGCCGTAGATGCGAGCGAAGGCCGCCTCGCGCGTCACCTGGGGCGGCCGGTTGGCGGGCTCGCCGGTGGCGGAGTAGCCCGTCAAGTCGAACAGCAGCGCACCGCCCGAATCACTGCCGGACTGCAGGCCCCCGCTCGAGCGCAGGTCCGGCGAGTCCGCCCGGTCCACCACCGCCAGCAGCAGTGGAGGCCGCGTGCCCTCGGCGGGGATGACGCCCAGCCGCCACGTGCCCTCGTTGCTGTCCGCCGTGTTGGCCGGCAGCACGTACACGTCCGGCGAGGCCCGGAAGCGCGCGCCTTGCGCACGGGCCAGGAAGACGGAGATGGCCATCTGCGCGCCCGACACCGCTCCGGACGTGTTGTACCGGGACACCCGGCTCAGCGCCGCCAGGTCCACCAGGCCGTCCCCGTTGAGGTCGCCCGTCACCAGCGCGCGGCCCAGCTCGGTGCTGCTGCGCGACACCAGGGCGCCATCCTGCGTCAAATCCCAGCCGCCCAGCCGCACCGTGGGAAGGTCCGGCACCGGCGAGCTCCGCGTCGACGCGTAGATGTCCACCGTGCCGCGGTTGCGGATGGCATTGGTGGGAGCCAGGTCGCCCAGCGGCGAGCCCACCACCACGTCCAGGTCGCCATCGCCCTCGAAGTCCGCGATGGCCATGCCCGAGCCGAACGCCGCGTTGCGGAGCAGGCCGGTGAGCTGCTGGCGCAGCGGCGCCGGCGCCCCGCTTCGGAAGGTGTAGAGGTACACCGCGCCGGCGTTGGTGACGGCCACGTCCGCGCCCGGCGAGGACACCAGCAGCTCCGCGCGCCCGTCCCCATCCAGGTCGCCCGCGGCCAGCGCGTCACCAAACTGCGCCGTCTCCGTGGTGCCGGTGAGCACCCACGTGGGCTCTGTCGGCAGGCCGCCGCTGCCCCCCTTGAAGATGAACACGGCGCCGCCCGACGGCTCGTTCAGGTCGCTCTCGCGCTGCCCCACCGCCAGGTCCAGGTGGCCGTCACCGTCGAAGTCCGCCGTCACCAGGGTGGCCGCGTCGGACAGACGGCCATGCGGCAGTCCCGGCCGCGTCAGCTCGTCCAGCACGCGCACCGACACCCTCGCCGTGTCCCCGGTGAAGGGGTCCACCGCGTTGAGCACCGCCACACCGGTAGCGCCGGGCTCGATGGTCAGCCGGCCGCCCGCCAGCGTCCCGGGGCCGGACTCCTTCGTCCAGTTCACCCGGTCACTGCCACCGCGCGTGGCCAGCGGCACGGACGAACCCGAGGGCACGGCGAGGAAGGCCGGCGCTCCGGTCAGCCGGGCATTTGTGCGGACCTCGTACTGGAGCACCGCCTCGTCTCCCGACTGGGTGTCGCGCACCGTGATGACGTCCAGGCCCTCACGCGTGCCGGCCGTGTAGAGGCCACCAGGCGACAGTGTGGCGCCGGAGCCGTCGGCCGACAGCAGGTACATGGCCGAGCCCAGCACGCCGTCCGTCTCCACCTGGAAGGAGGTGCCCGGCCGCAGCTCCGCGCGCACGGGCGCGACGTTGAACGTCGCCGCCACGCTGACCTGCGTGGTGGCGCTCACGCCCGGGCAGCGCGCGTCTTCCACCAGCAGCGTGTCCGTGCCCGGCGTGCGCCCCGCCAGGAAGCGGCTGCCCACCAGCTCACCCGAGGAGCCTCCCGGCTCCAGCAGGTAGGTGTAATGACCGCTGCCGCCGGTGGCCACCAGGGCCACGGGGCTCGACACACGCACGCGCGCGGGGTGCGCGGAGAGCGTCAGCGCGGCCAGACCCGTGCACTGGTCCGTCTGGTGAGGCTGCGCCACGCGCGCGGGCGCAGGCTCATCCGAGCAGGCCGCGGCAAGGAGCGCGAGGAGGGGGGCCGCGCGGGTCAGTCGGGACATGTCAGGTACCTCGAGGGAGACTGCGCGTTGCTTCAGGGCCTGGCGCCAGAGGAGGCCCAGCGCTGGATGCGGGAGATGAGCTCGGGGTCCATGGGACCGTCGGCGGGCATCCGCTGGTCTCTCACGGCTTCGGTGATGATGGGCGCGTTGGCCCGCCACAGCTCATAGCTGTCGAGCGAGCGCGCCGCGCTGGAGCTGTTGTGGCAGTTGCGGCACCGCGCCTCGTGGATGGGGCGGATGTCCTTGTCCCAGCTCAGCGGCCCCGACGCCACGGGCGCATAGTCGAACGGCACCGAGCGCTGCGCCTCCGAACCATCCGCGTAGCGCGCCACCACGGACAGGACGTAGCGGCCGGCCTCCAGCGACGCGAAGGAGTAGGCGCGGTGCGTCCCGTCGGCCTCCAGGCCGCCCAGGCTGTAGTCCGGCCCCTCCGTGGGAATCTCCGAGTTGCCCAGCTTGTAGACGACGCTCTCGGGCGCCCCGCCCGGCGGCATCACCGCGCGCACCACCAGGCCGTCATTCACCAACTGCATGCCCTGGTAGAGCCCCCGGAGGCGCGGCACCAGCATGTGGCTCAGCGCGACGGACACCCCGCCCTGCTGCACCCAGACGCTGCCGCTCTCGTCCGCGGCGAGGAAATGGAAGTCCCCGGCGCTGGCGTCCCTGGCCGCGCGCCAGACGTTCGCGTCCGCGTCGTACTGGAGCAGCGAGCCGCCCGTCTTCACCCACAGGAAGCGGCCCGAACCCATCAACCGCTGCGGCGTCTCCGGCAGCTCCACGCGGCGCCAGCCGTCCTTGCCCCGGCGCAGCAGGGACTGGTTGGTGAGCGCCCACAGCTCACCGGCGGTCCCCACCGCCGGCCCGATGCCCGCCAGGGCCTGCAGCGACTCACCATCCGCCAGGGGCGCGCTCGTGGTGTGCACCCGGTAGTTGGCGGTGCTGAGGGCCACCGCGACGCTCAGCCCGCCTTCGTGCAGGAACCACACGCCGGGCAGGTTCTCCGGCGAGGGCGCCGCCGCCAGCGAGGTGATGGCCTTCACCGACGCGCCGTCCACCTTCAGCTCCGCCAGCGTGCCCTCCTGCAAGCGGAACAGGCCGCGCGTGTGCGCCAGCCACACCGCGCCGTCGGCGGACTGCGCGGTGGCGATGACGCCCTGCCCCAGCGCGTCCCGCCAGGGCGGCGCGATGAGCCACCCCGACTCCGCCATGAAGAGCCCGGTCTGCGTCTCCACCAGGGCGCTGTGAGGCCCCAGCCGGAAGACGCCGAGGACGCCGCCCGCCGCCGCCTCATTGTCCGGGTGTGGCTCCAGCGCCCCGTACGCGCCGTCCAGCCGCAGCCGGACGAGCTCGCGCGAGGCGGTGGCGAAGACACCCCCGCCCGCCTGGTCCGCGAAGCCGGAAACGGGTGCCAGGGCCGTGACGGCTGGGACCTGGACCGGCTGGAAGGGCGTCGGCTCGGGCTTGTCGAGCGGAAGCGAACGGTCCTCCCCGCATGCCCCCAGGACCACGAGCGAGAGCAGGGAGAGGACGGCGGAGGCGGAAGCCCTCGGATGGATGCGCATGCGAAATGGACGGCTCAGGCGAGAATGGGACGCAGCGGTTCGACGCGGGTGATGCTGTAGTCCAGCCCCGCGGACGCCAGCACCGTGGCGATGACGTGCTCGGGGAGGATGTTCTCGCCGTTCGGGTCCGACGCGCCGTTGCGCAGGTCGAAGGTGCCCGGCGCCATGCCAATGTCGCCGCTGCGGCCGAACACGAAGTTGTGCTTGATGCCGGCCCCCATCAGCAGCGCGGAGTTGCTCAGGTGGTGGTCACGGCCACCGGAGCTGTTGATGAGCGGCGTGCGGGAGAATTCGGAGAACACCATGATGGTGGTGTGGTCCATGAACTTGCCACCCGCGGGATGGTCGCTCTCACGCAGGTCCTTCACCAGCATGGCCAGGGCGTCGAAGCCGCGCCGCTGGTTGTTGGCCTGCGTGAGCTGGCTGCCGAAGTGGGTGTCCAGACCGCCCGTGAGGTTGATGGTGACGCACTGGGCGATGCCCTTCTTCAGCGCGGTCGCCACCGTGGCGGCGCGGCCGCGCTCGCCATTCACGTCGGTGGCGCTGGTCAGGTTGTACTTCGTGCGGATGGCCGCCATCTCCGCGCTGTGCGGCTGGTTGGGCCCAACGAGGAAGTCGAACGACTTGTCCAGTCCCTGGGACTGGATGAGCCGCATCTGCTCCTGGCTGTTGGAGTAGGTGGTGCCCACCCCACGCGCGCCATAGGCCGCCTGCTCGCAGTTGACGGGCTGGCCGCGGAAGTCGAGCAACTGCTTCTCGAGTTCGCTGTCCAGCGCGTCCGCGCTGCCCTTCAGCGTCAGAATCAGGTCGTCCCGGCGGCTGACGCGCAGCGCGTTGGCATAGCCGCCGTACCGGTCGTTGTACGACTCCACGTTGTAGGAGATGGAGGCAATGGGCACGCGCGGCTTCATCTGCCCCACGATTTCCGTCGCCGTGGAGGAGCCACGCGCCGCGCTGCCGATGGGCATCTTCCCGGTGAGGAAGTAGCGGTAGCCCACCTCGTGGCCCAGCGTGTTCATGTTGATGCCGCGCACCACGGTCATCAAGTCGTAGTGCCTGGCCAGCTCGGTGCCCACCGCGGGCCCGAAGTCGATGTTCGACCGGCCCACGCCCGGAAGCTCGGCGGGGATGAGCGGCCGGGACTCGAAGCGGGCGTCGTTGATCTGGTCGTAGCCCGGGAGGATTTTCGTCTCCGAGGCACGGTCCGCGGTGAACTCGGTCGGGTCCCTCGGGTCGAAGGCCAGCAGTTGGTCCCATCCACCGTTGAAGTAGACGAACACGAAGCAGCGGTCCGCCGGCGCCATCTCCGCCGCCTGGGCGAAGGCGCGGAAGGGCAGCCCCCCCAGAAGTGTGGAGCCCATGAAGCCAGCGGTGGCCTTGAGGAAGGTACGGCGCCCGTGGGCACAGCCCTGGGAGCAATTCTCGTCGTGGCGGTTCTTCTTCATCGCGGTCACTCCGAGCTTCAGTAGGTGATGAAGCGCGGGTCCGTCAGCATGGCGATACACACCACGGCCAACGTCTCATGGCGCTTGGAAGAGGAGAGGGTCTGCACCCGGCTCGCGGCCTGGGTGAAGAAGGACGCCCACTTCGTGAGCTCTTCGCCCGACAGCGGCGAACCCCAGAAGCGGGTGGACATGTAGACGAGCTGCGCGCGCACCTCCGCGTCGGTCAGCTTCGTCAGGTCATCCCACTTCTCCGGCAGCAGGCGGCCCATGGTGCGGGCCGACGCGTCCGTCATGCGCATCTCCGCGGACGCCTGACTGATGCACACCTTGCGCGCGCCGTCCTCCAGGAACTTGGCGAACACCAGGTTGGGCTCGATGTTCTCGCTCACCACCAGGGCATAGTCCGCGCGCCCCATGGACGTGGCGCGCGAGTCCAGCTCGCTCCAGCGCTGCCCCACCGCCCCGACGATGGCGGCGTCCAACTGGGCCACGGTGAGCCGGCGCGGGGCGCGGCCCACGCTGCCGTCCTGCTCCTCGGGGTCCGGCAGGGGTGTGAAGTCCCCGGGCTGATGCGGGTTGGCGATGGGCTCGATGACGCCGTCCGCGGACTGCGTGTCATCCTTCGTGCAACCGGAGGCCAGCGCGAGCAGCGCGGCGGTCAAGACGAGGCGGCGCATCAGTCAATCCTCCGGTAGGCGTCGGACGTCACCACACGCTCGATGAGCGCCTTGAGGCGGTGGCCGTTGCGCGCGAAGTCCTGTGCGAAGGGCACCAGGTACATGCGCTGCTCCTCCGCCGTCATCGGGCGGCCGAGGAACTCGGTCCAGATGCGCCGCACCGTGCAGCGCTCCAGGTCACCCGACTGGAGCATCTTCTGCACCAGCAGCGTGGGACCAGCCTCGATGTTCTGCTCTTCGTCCGCCGTGCGGTACAGGTACGTCTTGAGCATGCCCAGGCTGCTGGCACCATCACCGTCGTAGGCCTGCATGATGTACTGGCTGCACTCGCCACCGCAGTTGGTGTCGTTGTTGAGGGCGCAGTCGCGGCACTTCGGGTCGTAGCGAGGGAACTGGTCGGGCGCGAGGAACTGCGCGGAGCGCTCCGCATAGCGGCCCCAGTGCGCGCCGGCGGGCTCCATGGTGGCGTGGCAGTAGTTGCAGCCGCAGCGCACCGCCAGGTTGTTCTCGCGGTTGCACGCGTCCTCCGGCGCGGGCGACGAAGCCCCCGGCGGCGGCGCGAACGTCTTGCAGAGGAAGGCTTCGTAGAAGTGGCTCACCCGCGCGCGGTGCGTGGGGAAGCGGTAGAGGAAGGACGGCGTGGTGAGCACGCCCGCGTGCCCCTCGTCACGCGTGTACTCCGCCCAAGCCTCCGTGTCGTTGTAGGCCACCACCGGCACGGCGCCCTGCGCGGTGGGCGTCGTCACGTTGAAGACGCCCACGCCCTGCTGGTTGCGGAAGTACTCAGACAAGGTGCCATTCATGAACGAGCGGCGCGTGGTGAGGATGTTGAAGTAGGGCTCGTCGCGCTGCACCACCGACTCGGCGATGCGCAGCGGCTCCTCGTTGAAGGCGGCCACGCGCAGGCTGTGCACGTCCCGGATGTCCTGCGCGGTGATGGCGGGCGTCTCGCAGCGGCGCATGCCCACACCACAGCCGCAGCTGCGGTCGGTGGAGAAGCGGGACGTCTCACAGGACGCCATGTTCCAGGGGTTGTGGGTGCGCTCCTGCGCGTCGATGGCGCACACCTTGACGCTCTCCGGCGTCTTGTCGGTGGCCCAGTAGGGCGCGGCCTTGTTCACGAAGCCCTCGCGCAGGATGCAGCCGCGCTGAACCCCGTAGTTGCCCTTGAGTCCGTTGCGCAGCTCCAGGTCCAGCGTGCAGCGCTTCAGCTCGGTGAGCGCTGGCTTGGAGTCCGGGTTCGGGTGCTTGAACGCCTTGATTTTGGCGCCATCCATCTCCTTCACCGTCAGCGCCCGGGTCGTGGTCTTCGTCGGGTCCGGCTCGCAGATGAAGGCCCCCGCGCTGCTGCCCGAGCCGCGCTGGTCGCAGAAGTAGAGGTACTCGTGCTTCGGGTGGCTGGTGCTCAGCAGGTCCGAGCACTTCGCCGTGCCATCCGGCGTGGTCGGCGCGAGCGGCGTACACGCGTAGTAGTTCGTGTCGTAGTCGTAGCTGACGGCCAGGGGCACGCCCTCGTCGTCGTGGCACTTCGTCCGGGGACGCTCGGTGAGCGGCGCCGCGTGCGCGTCTGGCTGCTCCGCCGTGAGGCACTGGTCCTGCGCGATGTCTGAGTTACAGGTCGCGCCATTCGCGCCGCGCAGCGTCGTGGCGGGATTGCCAGCCACGCCATAAGCGGTGGCAATGCCGTTGCCCGTCACCCGCGAGTTCTGGTTGTTGTTGAGGCTTCCGGAGAGGTTCGAGCGCAGCAACGCGCGGTGGTAGTTGCGGATGCGCGCGTTGAACTCGTCCTTCGTCATCATCGCGCGGATGTCTTCCACGCCGATGGAGCCCTTGGCCTGGGCGGCCTGGTACTCCTCGTAGGTGGGGGGACGGCCGAGCAAGTCCAGCGACAACTGCCGGAGATGCCGTTCCAGGGGCACCTTCGCGACAACTGGTGAACAGACAGCCTCCTCTTGAGCGGAGGCTGGCAGGGCCAGAAGCAAGGCGGCACCAGCCAGGCAGGCAAGGTAGCGCACACGGAGCACGGGGGACCTCCGGAAGAGGGGGTCGGGGGGACCGTTCTCAGTATGCAGGAATTACAGTTTCAGTATCCAGTAGTACCCAGTGGAATATTTCATCCCACATGCATTCCCTAGTAGTGTCAGCCAGTTAGCAAGGGTTGCAACGAAGCCCGCCGCGCGAGACATAGGGCCCATGTCGAACGCCGCCCCTGCCGCGCTGCCGCCCCGGGTGAGTGACCGGGCCTTCTTCATCTTCACCGCCGTGGTGTCCGCGCTGGCATTGGCGTTCATCGGGTGGATTCTGCTGGTGCGCGGCGGCGGCCCGGTGGAAGGGGTGAACCTGCGCTTCCTCCCAGCGGTGAACGCGGGGCTCAACGCCACGGCCGCGGCGCTGCTCATCGGCGGGTGGGTGGCGATCAAACGAGGCGCGCGGCAGGTCCACCAGTACCTGATGGTCTCCGCCTTCACTGCGTCCGCGCTCTTCCTGGTCTGCTACCTGTCCTATCACTTCGTGCATGGCGATACGCGTTACGTGGGGGACTGGCGAGGGCTGTACCTGTGCATCCTGGCCAGCCACGTGCTGCTGTCCATGCCCGTGGTTCCCATGGCGCTGGTGGCCTTCTACTTCACGTGGCGCAAGGACTTCGTGCGGCACCGCAAGGTGACGCGGTGGCTGGCGCCCATCTGGGTCTACGTGTCGGCGACGGGCGTCGTCGTGTACTTCATGCTGCGTGGCAGCGCGCCCGCCGTCCTGTGACGCGCTGAAGCAGGGCGACGACGAAGCAGTCAGGTGGAGGGGCGGGCTCCCGAACGCACCGACTCAGGTCGATTTCAGGCGGAGACGGGGGCAGGTGCCTGTTCCTGGCGCAGCCAGTCAGCGAAGGCGTCGAAGGTGTCCTGCGCGCCCGTCACCACGCGGGCATCAAAGGTGGCTTCCGTCGCGGCGATGGAGGCGTGGTTGACGGCGTCACCAAAGGCACGCCACCGGGGCCCGACCTCATCTCCGTACGCGCGGAAGAAGGAGAAGTCGCCCAGAGACACGCCGTCGAAGTGGCGGCGCAGGTGCCGGAGGATGAGCTGGCCGCCCAGTGTGGAGCCTTCCAGCACGTAGAGGCAGCCCAGGGCCTCGGGCACGCCCGCCAGCGAGGGCAGCTCCGCGCAGTGTGGCAACCGTTCGAGCGAGGCATCGTCATGGCCAAGCGCGCGAAGGTCCTCCTTCAGGAGAGGCACCTTCCAACGCGCGTGGACGGACAAGCCGGGAACCGCGTCAAGGCCCAGCCTGGCGAGCCGGGCCTCCAGCGGAACGTAGAAGCCGTGAAGCGTTTCCAGGTGACGTCGGTACGCCGTGGGCGTCAGGTCCGCATCCATCAAACGCACCTGGGCCTCGGTACGCTCGTGGCGCGGGCGCGTCTCACTCTTCAGTCGCTGCATCAAGGACAAGGTGCTTGCACGATGCCGCTGTCACTGCCCGGTGGGAATTGAGAACTGTGGCCAAGTGTCCACCGCTCTACCCCTCGGTCGCTCTGGACACGGGCTCTCGAGCCTTCCTCAGAGACAGAAGCCGCTGGCCATGCACGTCCGTCCCAGCCCACACGTCAGACCAGAGGTGCGGCAGTTGGGCTGGCACGCCCCCGAACCCGTGCCATCGCTGTAGCAGACGTACCCGGGGCGGCAGTCCCCCTGCCCTGTTCCCACCTGCCGCGTGCAGGTCGCCAGACATGCCTTGAGGCCCGAGGAGGAATCCACGATGTAGCACCGCGAACCCGCCGGACACGCGGAGTTGGTGCAATCCATGGAGCAGTACCCTCCCGGATAGTCCGTCACGCACACGCCCCCGGGACAGTCCAGGCTGGAACCGCACGCACTGCCCACCACCAGCGCCGGGTCATCATCGATGGGCGCCAGGGGAATCAGGTCGAAGCTCACGTTCTCGATGCGGTCACCCGCCTCCAGCTCCAGCGGCTCGAAGGAGTCCACGTTGCGCCAGTAGCCGGTGCGCTCGCCGTCCTCGAAGAAGTTGCCATCCTGGTCGTCGTCGATGGTGGCCAACGCGAAGTACGTCCGCGGCGCCAGGGAGATGCTGTACGCGTAGCCCGCCGAGGCGCGCGCGATGGCGATGGCCTCCTCCGAGGCCTGCCACTCCCCTCCCGCGTCCTGCCACACGAACGCAATCAGGGCGTCCAGGTCATTGGTTGCGCCCGCCACACCAATCTTCACCGCCACTGTCGCCGAGCCCGCCGTTCCCGAGCCCACCAGGTCCAGCGTCACCACGGTGTCCCCTCCGGCCAGCCCAGATGCATCCACCGCCACACTCAGCGGGGCCGAGCCGAAGGCGGGCACCCGCACCGTGTTGCCCTGCGGGAATGACACCGCCGAGGCATTGGGCCCTCTGACGCTGGCCGTCACCATCAAATCGCCGCCCCGGTTGCCGCCCACGTTGCTGAGAATCAGCTGCTGCGTGCCGCTGCCCCGGAAGAACAGTGTGGACGTCGTCACGTTGAGCTGAGGGTCCAATTTGCCGGGGTCCTCGTTGGCGACACGGGCCAGCGCCGCGCGCGCGTTGACGAGCCCCGCGCCGCAACCTTCCGGGCACTGCGCGTTGGTGAGCGGCGTGGCGGTCTCCTTCAAGATGCGCTCCGCCAGCGCGGCCGTCAGGTCCGGCCGCGACGCCGCCATCAGCGCCACAACGCCCGCGACGTGAGGCGCCGCCATGCTGGTGCCCTGCGAGAAGGCATAGGCAGGCTGCCCGTTCTCATCCAGCACCGTGGACAACACGCCGTCCGGATAGCCGTCACCGTTCAGGTCCTCGCGCATCTCTCCGCCAGACGCCACCACGTCCACGTCCACGCCGAAGTTGGAGAAGCTGCTGCGTTGGCCCGCCAAGCTGGTGGAGCCCACGCAGATGACGTTCTGCTGGTTGCACGGCGTGCTGTTGCGCGCATCCACATCTTCGTTGCCCGCGGCGACGACGATGATGGCCCCGCGACCCAAGGCTTCATCGATGGCGCCCTGGTACAGCGCCTGCGGCGGCGCGCTGCCACCCAGGCTCATGTTCACCACCTTCGCGGGATTCGGATTGGGCGGCACGCCCGGCACGGTGCCACCCGTGGCCCAGGTGATGGCCGCGGCGATGTCGAAGCTGCTCCCGCCCTTCTTCCCCAGCACCCGCACTGGAAGCAACCTGGCGTTCCAGGCCACGCCCGCGACGCCCACCTGGTTGTTCGTGTCCGCGGAGATGGTGCCCGCCACATGCGAGCCGTGCCACGACGAGCCGCCGCTGGGCGTGTCCCCGCCTTCGTCCCGCGGATTGCTGTCCCGGCCGTCGCCGTCACCCGCATTCTGCGGGTCCGAAATCATGTCGTAACCCGGCAACACATGCGTCAGGTCCGGGTGCGGAACGATGCCACTGTCGATGACGGCCACCACTACGTCCGTTGCGTCCGGCACCAGGTCCCACGCGGCCGGCAGGTTGAGCGTGGGGTAGTGCCACTGAAGGCTGTAGCCCCGGTCATTCGGCGCCGCCGTCGCCCGCATCCGCTCGTTGCGCACCGCGTACGTCACGCCCGGCACCTGGGCGAGCTGCGCCGCCCACTCCTGCGTCTTCGCGGCCGTCACCGCCTTGCCGTCCAGCGGCTCATAGCCCACCAGGTGCACGTACTCACTGGCGTAGCCCTTGTGCACCGCGCGGAAGCCCGGGCGCTGCACCGCCGCCAGCACGCGCTCCGGTGTCAGGCCCGCTTCCTCGAAGCGGAGGATGACGTCCCCGGGAATCGTGGGGTCCTCGCGAGAGGCCCGCTCGAGCGGCGCGGCGCCCAGCGGCGACGGGACAATGGGAAGCCCCGGCACGGCCTTCGGCGCCACCCGCGGCTCGCGCGAGCGCCCCGCGTGCATCCCCCGCAGCGTCTCCTTCAGCGTCTCCAGCTCACCTGCGCGAAACGGAGAGCGCACCGTCTGGGAGGCACCGTCGCCAGCGGACCGTTCACTGCTCCGAAAAGGCGTCAGCGTCCCCTGGATGCGCCCGGTCCTGGAGGACGGCTCCCCCGGGTCTTCGTCGTCGCCTGAACAGGAGGTGGCGGAGAGCAGCAACAGTCCCATCAACAGCAGGCGACGCATTCGGGCGACCCCTCGGAAGAAACGGAAGGGGCGACACCCTAGCATCCACTGCCCGACGGGGCCTCACCACTCAGCTCGCCATCGCCTCGCCGCCATCTTCCGTGTCCTCTCCAACGTTGCCGTCGGCCGCATCGTCCAGTGCGCCGACATCTCGCGGCACGCCGTCCACGTACGTCACCACGTTGCCCGGCATCGCCGGCACCCGCGGCCCGGGCGTCACCACGCCCGTGAGGTTGAGCGGGTCCACACCGGACAGCTGCACCCGCACACCGGACGGAGGCTGACGGCGCACCGAGCGCGCCATGTCCACCGCCTCCGGAAGGGCGAACTGTTCGCCCACGAAGCCCGACACGAAGCGGCCACCGCGCACCTCACCGCGCGCTTCCATGCGGCGGTACACGAAGAGCAGCTCGCGCCACGTGGGCGCCAGCGCCTCGCGCATCACCAGGTCGCGCCAGACGATGCCGTAGCGTTGGAGGAAGAGGCGCGCCAGCGAGTCCAGCACATCGTCTTGCGACTTCGGCTCCGCGGGTGTCAGCAGGCTCCAGCGGCCAGGGCCACCGCGTTGGAGCAGCTTCTGCCGCTTGCGGTGCGCCGGGCTCTGGAGCACGCGCAGGTTCTGCACCGCGTCCGCCGTCACCAGCCCGCGCGCCACCAACTCCCACAACGCGTCCTCGATTTCGGCGGGCAGCCTGCGCGCGCGCGACACCAGGTCCTGGAAGAAGCAGGCGCCGCGCCGCTCCAGCACCGCCACCACGTCCTTGGCGGGCGCGCTCAAATCCGGCGGCGTCCACACGTCCCCGTCCGCCAGCACCGCGTGAGGACGCGCCGCGGTGAGCATCCACTCCAGGTCCTCGCGAAGGGTGAAGGTCAACGACGCGTTGCGCGTGGGCGACGCTCGCGAGCGCGAGGGCGCGGGCTCCGGCGGCGTCACCGGCGCGCCTCGTCGAGGCCCCGGTGTGGGCTTCGCCTCCTTCGTCGTCAGCCGCCCCCAGGCCACCTCACCCGCGTAGCAGGCCCGCTCCAGCAGGTCCGGCGTGTAGCCCCGCATGCGCGCGGGCAGCAGGAAGCGCTCCCACGCGGAGGCCGGTGCCTCATAGCCCTGGAGCAGCCGCACCGCCTTGAGCAGGCCGGTGGAGCCGCGCAGCGCGTCCAGCTCTTCCATGTGGTGCCATCGGAAGAGGAAGCGCATGAAGTCCTGCGCGCTCAGCGGCTCGATTTCCTTGCGCAGCCGCCCCACCGTCAGCCGGTGGATGCGCTGGAGCAGGCGCCGGTCACACCATTCCAGCGGCGGGCTGGCCCCATCCGCCAGGGGGACCTCCGGCGGACGGAAACGGCCGCGCAGCACGTTGCCCTGGGCCTCCAGTTGGTGCATGGCCGCGTTGACGGAGTCCTCGTCCAACACGACGAGCCGGGCCAGCTCCGCCACCGTGGTGGGTCCCAGCATCTCCATGCGTCCGCGCACCACCTGGAGCACGGCGGCGTCCCGCTCCACGGGCCGGTCATGCGCCAGCACCGGCAGCGGCGGCTGCATGGGCGCGTCCGGGAAGAGCACCCGCAGCGCGCTGCCCCGCTCCGCCGACACCAGGAAGCGGCCCGCGGGCAGGTCCATCCACGCCACCCGGCCCTGCTCGAACAGGGGCGTCGCCATGCCGCGCGGCACCTCCGCGGCGGGCAGCAGAATCAGCTGCAACAGCGCGTCGTGCAGCTCGTCCTCGTCGCGCATGGGCGGGGCGGCATCCGACACCACCGTGGCAATCGCCGTCGCGTCCAGCGCGCCGAAGGCCGTCACGTCCTCGGCGGGCATGGCGCGGCGCAGGGCCACGTTGCGCACGCGGCGCTCCTCGGCGGGCGCGTCATCCAGGAAGGTGTAGGGCTGGCTGTGAATCATCGCGTGCGCGAAGAGGCTGGGCTCCGGCACGTCGCGCGCCAGCAGGCGGATGCGGCCATCACGCATGCCGCGCAGCACCTCGCGCAGGCCGTCCACGTCCATGGCCTCGCGCAGACAGTCATCCATGGTCTGCTTCACCAGCGGATGGTCCGGCAACTCCAGGTCGCCACCACCGTGGTTGTCCTGGCAGCCCACCTGCTCCGGGAACACCGACGCCAGCAGGTCCTCGCTGCGGGCGCGCTGGAGGTTGGGCGCCACGCGCTTGCCCCCCATCATCCGGTGCAGCGCGAGCGACCGAGTGGCCACCCATCGGAAGCGCGTGCCGAAAATCGGCGCCTGGAGCACCGCCTGCACCAGCACCTCCTCCACGTGGTCCGGGTGGAGGAAGTCGAAAATCTCCGCCAGCGGGAAGGAGTGCTGCTCGCCCAGCGACAGGAGGATGCCGTCCTCCGTCGCCGCCGCCTGGAGCTCGAAGTCGAACGAGCGGCAGAAGCGCTTGCGCAGCGCCAGGCCCCACGCGCGGTTGATGCGGCTGCCGAAGGGCGCGTGGATGATGAGCTGCATGCCGCCCGCTTCGTCGAAGAAGCGCTCGGCCACCACGGTGGTGTGGCTGGGCACCGCGTCGAGCATCTTCTGCCCCGTGCGCAGATAGCCCATCAGCGCGTCCACCGCGGGCGGCGGCATGCGCAGCTCCTTCTGGAGGAACGCCGGCGCATCCTCGCGCTGCGTGAGTTCCTCGCGCAGGCGGCCCACCTGGAGCGACAGCTCGTCCGTGCGGCCCGGCGCCTCGCCTCGCCAGAAGGGCACGTTGGGCGGCGCGCCGCGCGCATCCTCCACCTGCACCGTGCTGCCCGACACGCGCTGGATGCGCCACGCGGTGCTGCCCAGCAGGAAGATGTCCCCGGGCGAGGACTCCACCGCGAAGTCCTCGTCCAGCGTGCCCACCACCTTGCCCTCGGGCTCGGCGGTGACGTTGAAGGTGAAGGTGTCCGGGATGGCGCCGCCATTGGTGAGCGCGGTGATGCGCACGCCGCGCCGGCCCTTGAGGCGCTGATTCACCCGGTCTCTGTGGAGGTGGATGCCCGCGCGGCCCCGGCGCGCCGCCACGCCTTCGGACAGCAACTCCAGCACGCCCTGGTACTCCTCCCAGGTGAGGTTCCGGTACGAGTACGCGCGCTGGAAGAGACTGAAGAGCGCGCGTTCGTCCCACTCCTCGCAGGCGCACGCGGCGACAATCTGCTGCGCCAGCACATCCAGCGGCTTCTCCGGAATCCGCACCGCGTCCAGGTCTCCCTCGCGCACGGCGTTGAGGAGCGCGGTGCACTCCATCAACTCGTCTCGCGTCATCGCGAAGAGGATGCCCTTGGAGATGCCGGCCTTGTGGTGACCCGCGCGGCCCACGCGCTGGAGCAACACGGAGATGGCGCGCGTGCTGCCCAGTTGCACGACGAGGTCCACGTTGCCCACGTCGATGCCCAGCTCCAGCGACGCCGTGGCCACCATGGCCCGCAGCTGCCCGGACTTCAGCTTCTCCTCCGCGGCCAGCCGGATTTCGCGCGACATGCTGCCGTGGTGCGCCGCCACGGTGCCCTCGCCCAGGCGCTCACCGAGGTCGTGCGCCACGCGCTCCGCCATCTTCCGCGTGTTGACGAAGACGAGCGTCGTGCGGTGCGTCCCCGTCAGCTCCACCAGCCGGTCGTAGACCTGCCCCCACATCTCGTGGCTGGCCAGCGACGACAGCTCCGCGTCTGGAATCTCCAGCGTCAAATCCCACGGGCGCAGGTGGCCCACCTCCACCCGCTTGCACTCCCGGTGGGAGGCGCCGGTGAGGAACCCGGCGATGGCGTCCAGCGGCTTCTGCGTCGCCGACAGGCCGATGAGCTGGGGCCGCGCGTCCGTGAGCGCCTTGAGCCGCTCCAGCGACAGCGCGAAGTGGCTGCCCCGCTTGTCGCGCGCCAGGGCGTGGATTTCGTCCACGATGACGGTACGCACCGCGCGCAACGTGGCGCGCGCCTTCTCCGCCGTGAGATAGAGGTAGAAGGACTCCGGCGTGGTGATGAGGATGTGCGGCGGGCGGCGCACCATCTGCGCGCGCTCCGATGCCGGGGTATCCCCGCTGCGCACCTGGACGCGCAGCTCCTGCGGACGGAAGCCCTCCGCGCGGGCCCGGGCGAGCAGCTCCTCCAGCGGCTGGAGCAGGTTCTTCTGCACGTCGTTGCCCAGCGCCTTGAGCGGCGACACGTAGAGCACCTGCGTGCAGTCCGGCAGCGTGCCTTCCAGTGCCAGCCGAAAGAGCGCGTCCAGCGCGGCGAGGAACGCCGTCAGTGTCTTGCCACTGCCCGTGGGCGCGGCGATGAGCACGTCCTGGCCCGCCTGGATGAGCGGCCAGCCCTCGACCTGGGGACGGCTGGGCTCCCCCAGCCGCTCCGCGAACCAGCGGCGCACCACCGGATGGAACGGTGCCAGCGCCGGATGCGCCGCGTACTCCGTGGCGAAGTCGAGGCTGATTTGCGGGGACATGGGCACCTCCACGGCTAGCCTGAACACAGGTACAGCCCGGCGTCAACGCGACAGAACGTCGTGAGTAGGCCCCCACTGCGGGTGCTCCCCTCACCAGGCGGGGGCCCGGCGGGACGCCAGCCTTGCGTGCGGGCATGACGCTGACGCGTCACGGGAGCAGCGTGACGCGTCATCCACCACCCGGCACAAGCCACCGCACACAGCGGAAGTCCGTGACACGGAGCACGCGCACAGATGCACCGCGCCTCGCCGCCAGGAGGAATGTGCCTTGCACATCGCCCCTCGGAACATGAGGAGCGAAAGCTTGAGCCCCACCCACGAGATTCCCCCGGCCCCCGTCGAAACCAGGCGCCCTGAGCCCTGCCGCAACGGGACGCCCGCCGCCGCGCGGAGGGGCGCGCCATGAGCGAAGCCTCCTACGACGTCGCCATCATCGGAGGCGGCCCGGCGGGCGCGGCCATGGCCGTGGCCTTGCGAGACCTGGCGCCCTTCCTGTCCGTCGTCATGCTCGAGCGAACGGATTACGACACGCACCGCCCGGGCGAGACCTTGTCACCCGACCTCCGCATCCCCCTGTCCCGGCTCGGTGTCTGGAGCAGCTTCCTGCGCGATGGACACCTGGCTTCGCGCGGGACGTCCTCGTGCTGGAGCCACGCGGAGCCCCGCATCCAGGACACGCGGATGTCACCCTGGGGCTCCGCCTGGCACCTGGACCGTGCGCGCTTCGACGAACGGCTCAGCCTGGAGGCAGCCCGGCAAGGCGTCCGCGTCCTTCGCCTGACGACCCTGCTGGACGTCGAGTCCATCGCGAAGGAGGGCTATCGGCTGCACCTCTCCCAACGCAAGACAGGCGCGCTCACGCTGCGGGCGCGCTTCGTCGTGGATGCGACCGGATGGAAAGCCACCTTCGCCATGACCCAGGGCGCGCGGCGCCGCATCCGCGACCGCTGCTTCACCGTTCATGGTGCGTTCCAGCTCCGGCCAGGGGAATCGTTCCCCACGGATGCCCTGGTGGAATCATGTCCGGAAGGCTGGTGGCACTCCGCGCGACTGCCCTCGGACTGTGTCGGCGTCACCCTGGTGGGTGATGGAGATTCCTTGCACGGCCTGCGCTGGGCGACGCCGGAACCGTGGACGGCCCTGCTCGAACAAGCTCCCGTCACCCAGGCGAGGCTGGCGGCCTGCGACTTCGCCGGAGAGCCTCTCGTCGCGGCGCCCGTGCTCGTCGGCGAACTCGACCAGATGCACGGTGAGCGCTGGCTCGCCGTGGGCGATGCGGCCTGCACCCATGACCCGCTGTCCGCCCAGGGAATCATCAGCGCGCTGGACTCCGCGCTCCTCGCCGCCGAAGCCCTGGAGCAATACCTGCGCGGTGAAGAGGATGCGCTCTGCGCCTACGAGCAAACGCTTCATCTGCGCTTCGACGAACACCTGCGCAGGCGAAGCTGCACCTACCGCGAGGAGCAACGGTGGCCCGACGCGCCCTTCTGGAAGAACCGGCACACCGCCTTCCCCGCCCTGACGCCCGCCGCGGGGCAGCGCTCCGCGCCAGCGCCCACCGAGCTCGCGCCATGAGGCACCGCGCGGCCCCGGCGCCTCTCAGAAAATCCAGAGGCGCTCCTTGGGAAACGCGAGCGTGTAGGCCCCCGGGGTCAGCCATTGGCGCGTCGATGCGCGCAGTGTCTGCCCTGCGGCATGGAACTGGTGCTCCCAGCGCCCGCCCACGTAGATGGAGCTCACCAGGGCGGCCGGGAGCCGGTTCTCCCCGGGCTCGGATGCCAGCTGGAGTTCCTCCACGCGGATGACGCCGGTGGCCGTCTCGCCCAAGGCGCCCTCGCCTCGCCGCAGGCCCCACAATGACTGGCTTCCCACCTGGAGCCGCGCCTCGCCGTCGCGCCGCTCCACCACGCGGCCGGACAAGGTGTTGTTCACCCCCATGAAGTCGGCGGCGAACAGGCTCCGGGGCTCCGTGTAGAGCTGCTCCGGCGTCCCGTCCTGCACCATCCGCCCACCGTCCAGCAGCATGATGCGGTCGGCGATGGCCATGGCCTCCACCTGGTCATGGGTGACGAAGAGCGCGGTGAGCCCCAGCCGCTTGATGAGCGCGCGAATCCACACGCGCGCCTCCTCCCGCAGCTTCGCGTCCAGGTTGGACAAGGGCTCATCCAGGAGCACCAGCGGCGGCCCGTAGACGAGCGCCCGCGCCAGCGCCACGCGCTGCTGCTGCCCACCGGAGAGCTGGCTGGGGAACCGGTCGCCATACCCCTCCAGGCCCACCCCCTGGAGCACCTCGCGCACGGCCCGCTCCACCTGCTCGCGGGGCTGCTTGCGCAGCCGCAAGCCGTAGGCCACGTTGTCGAACACCGTCTTGTGTGGCCACAGCGCGTAGGACTGGAACACCAGCCCCAGGTCACGCCGCTCTGGCGGCAGGTTCACCTTCGCCGCCGCGTCGAACACCGTGCGCTCACCAATGTGGATGCGCCCTCGCACCGGCGTCTCCAGTCCGGCGACGGAGCGCAGCAGCGTGGACTTGCCGCTGCCGGAGCGGCCCAGCAGCGCCACCACCTCGCCATCTCGGAAGTCGGCGGTGATGCCCTTCAGGATGTCATTCGCGCCGAGCCGGACGTGGAGGTCCTCGACGAACAACCGGGCCATGCGGTGACTTCCTTCCGGACAGGGAGCGTGTCCGGCCGGCATCGTGCGACAGCTCGCGGAAGGGGGCCAGCGCCAGCGCACCCTCAACGGGTGCTCCAGCGCCTCCACCTGCAACCGAGACACTTGGAGACGGAGCGAGTCCAGCGGGAAGGGCGCGTCGCGGCGGCGCTCCCGCCTCAGTGGACGCGACGGGGACCGGCACCGGCCACGGGCGCCCGGCTGGCTGCCTGCGACCAGGTGACGCGGAAGGTGGCCGCCGTGCCGTCGAAGGCGATGGGCTTCACCTCCACATGCCCCGCGCCCGACGACCGCAGCGTCTCCGCCAGGAAGCCCGCCGCGAAGTCCGGCGTGTCCGCCGTGACGTCCTTCATCCACAGCGTGGCGCTGTCCTGCGTGGACTCCTCCACGCGGACCTCATTGAAGTTGTTGCCAGCCCGGACGTTGTACGGCACCCGCTCCAGCGTGCGCCGCGGCCCCAGCTGGGTGACGAGCGACAGGCTGGCCCGGCCCACCGAGGTCTGCCGGAAGCCCTGGAGGAAACGCGCACCCAGCGCGAAGCTGGCCTCGTGCGGCGGCAGGGCCGGGAAGACATCCTGCGCCGCCACGCGAAGGAAGGCGCGCCACTGCTCCAATGTGTACTGGGGACGCAGCGGCTCCGACAGGTCGAGCCCCACCGCCTTCAAGCGCTGGCGTCCATCCCGGGTGAGATACGGCCCGAGCGCCCGCACGAAGAGCGCTTCCACGGACTGAGCGAAAATGAGCTTCTCTGACGCCATGCACGGAAGGTGGTAGCGGCAACCCCAAACGGGGAGTCGCGAGGCGCCCCAACCGTCAGCTAGTCATCATCGTGGCAGGCGAATGAGGAAGGTCGTGCCCTCCGTCGCACTGGAGGCCACCTGCGCGTCCCCGTCATGCGCCCGGACAATCTGCCGGGTGATGTAGAGGCCCAGCCCCAGGCCGCTGGGCGCGCCCGCATCACTGGCGGTGCGCCGGCCCCGGCGCCAGGCGCCGAAGACGTGGGGCAGGTCCTCCGCGGGGATGGGCGTGCCACGGTTGTGGATGCGCAGCACCACCTCGTGCTCGGAGCCCTCGGCCCACACCCACACGGTGCTCTCCGCCGGGCTGTACTTCAGCGCGTTGGCCACCAGGTTGCCCACGGCCTGCTCCAGGCGGTCGGAGTCCCACTTCCCCAGGCCATCGCCCTTGGACTCCAGCTCCACCACCCGGCCAGGATGGCTGGCGCGCAGCTCGTCCACGGTGCGGCGCACCACCTCGAACACGTCGCACGGCGAGCGCACCACCGGAATGCCGCCGCCCAGCCGCGAGCGCGCGAAGTCCAGCAGTTGGCGAATCATCCGGTCCATGCGCTCGGCGCTGGTGAGGATGCGCTCGGTGAGCATGCCCTGGCGCTCGTCCAGCCCACCCTTGCGCCGCAGTTGCTGCGCGGACATGGACAGCGCGTTGAGCGGGTTGCGCAGGTCATGCCCCAACATGCCGATGAACTGCTCGCGGAACTCCTCCGCGCTGCGCGACTCCGTGACGTCCCGCATGGAGGACATCACCGCCAGGACCTCGCCGCCGACCCCCAGCGCGGGCGACAGGACGTAGTCGAAGTACCGCGGGCCCCGGTCCGAACCCAGGACCATGGTGCCTCGCTGCACCTGCCCCGTGCGAAGGGCCACCCGCACCTGTTCGAGGTACGGCGTCAGCGCCCCATCCGCGGCCTGCATCTCATCCAGTGTCCTGCCCGGCGCATGCACGGCGTGGCTGCCGCGTGAGGCATACAGGGACTGATTGGCCGACAGGACGCGCCCGGTCTCGTCGTAGAGCGCGATGGGGTCCGCCGCGCAGGAGATGGCCAACTCCAGGAGCTGGCGCTGGTGCACCACCTCGCGGGACAGCTCCTTCACCTCGCGCTCGGCCTGGCGCAGCCGGAGCAGCGCGTGGACCTGGGCCACCAGTTCCTCCGGGTCCACCGGCGCCACCAGGTAGCCGTCCGCGCCGTGCTCCAGGCCCTGCGCCCGATCGCCCGGCCCCACGGCCTGTGCGGACAGGTGGAGCACCAGGACACCCTGTGTGCGAGGCGTCTCCTTCAACCTCCGGCACACCTCCAGGCCGCTGATGTCCGGCAGCCGCACGTCCAGGATGACGAGGTCCGTGTCCTCGGTCACCAGGGCCAGCGCCTCCATCCCGGAAGCGGCGTCCACGACGCGGAAGCCCGCGAGCCCCAGCACGCGGGAGGTGACATAGCGGCTGGCCGCGTCGTCGTTGACGTTGAGGATGAGCGCGGAAGTGGGAGGCATACGGAGGTGTGCGGACCAGGCTCTTTCGTAGCCGCGCCTCCGCCTGAACGCCAGATGTTACGGGCACCAACAGGCGCGCTGTCGGGGCAGGCAGACAAGCGACTGTCCAGGAACCCAGCAAAAAGTTCATGGCCAGTGCCGAACGAGCCGTTTCGCGATAGGGAAGGCCGCATGCGTCCTCCCTGTCGCCCTCTTCCCGCGGACGGCCGCTTCCTCCAGGCCGTGGGTCCCACTCCGCTCGTCCCCGTTCGTCTCCACAAGGAGGGCCCCACCATCTGGTGCAAGCTGGAGTTCCTCAACCCCAGCGGCTCCACCAAGGACCGCATCGCGCGCTACATGCTGGAGAAGGCGTGGCGCCAGGGGGAACTCGTCCCCGGCGGCGAGGTCATCGAGGCGTCCAGCGGCTCCACGAGCATCGCCCTGGCGCTGGCTTGCGCCCAGATGGGCCTGCGCTTCACGGCGGTGATGCCGGAGGGCGTCACCGGGGAGCGCATCCTCACCATCCGCGCCTATGGTGGTGACGTGGTGCTGGTGCCGCGCGAAGCCGGCGTGCACGGCGCCATCGTGAAGGCGGAGGAGCTGGCGCGCGAGCGCAAGGCCTTCGCGCCGCGTCAGTTCGAGAACCTGGACAACGCCGAGGCCCACCGGGTGTGGACGGGCCAGGAGATTCTGTCGCAAATCCCGGGCGGGCTGGTGCACGGCGTGGTCAGCGGCGTAGGCACGGGCGGCACCGTGGTGGGCCTGTACCAGGCCTTCGCGGAAGCAGGCTGTCCGGTGACGGCCTTCGTGGCGCGCCCCATCGCCGGCCTGGGCTGCGACATCGAATGTTGCAGCTTCAGCCCCCGCGTCCCGGGCGTGGTGGATGGCATGTCCCGGCTGTACCGCGAGGCGGACATGCCGGGCCGCGTTGAAATCGACGTGTCGGACGACGTCGCCATGAGCACCGCCAGGGCGCTCATCCGCCGCGGCTTCCCGGTGGGACCGTCGTCCGGCCTCAACTACGTCGCCGCGGTGGAAGCCGCGAAGCGACTGGGCCCGGGGGCGCAGGTGGTGACGGTGTTCCCCGACCGCATGGAGCGCTACTTCTCCACCGAGCTCATCCAGCCCAAGCCCGTGCCAGCACGCGGCGCGGCATGAGTTGAAAGGGAATGGCGCGGCGCGTGCGGAGTTGCACGCGCCGTCCCGCCGCGCTATCTGCTGGGCAAGCCCACGCTCATGCTCGTCCGAGTCCTGACATTGCTGGTGGTCCTGGGGCTGCCTCCCATCGCGGGGGCGGCCGAGGGGCTGTTCCATCTCTGCCAGGGCACGGTGAAGCTGGACCTGACGTGTGTCTGCCCCCAGTCGAAGCGGACGAAGGCCGCGCCCGACGCTCAGGAAGCGGGCATCCGTGGCAACCACCACGACTGCTGCGGCGAGCTCGCCGTGCAGCTCCCGGCGCCGGAGCCCGTCACCGCGAGCTCACGCCATGCGTGGGCGCTGACACCCCTGGCGGTGCTTCCCCAGGCTGTCCCAGAGGTGCCGCCAGCGCCCGAGTCCCTGCCCACGTCGTGGGTGCGCATCCGGGGCGTGCATCACGCCACCGCGCCACCGCTGTACCTGCAGCACTGCTCCTACCTCATTTGAGACGTCCGGCCCGCATGCGCTGAGGCCTGGCGGGTGGACGTGTGTCCACCGGCCGGATTCCGCCCGCCGCCGGTGACGTCCTTCTCCCGGCGACAGGCTCGTATCCCGTCATCTGGAGCAGGAAGTCATGTCACCCCATGGAACCTGGAGGCGGTCCGCTACGCGGGCCGTGCTCGCCACCGGCGTCGCCGTGTGGCTGGGCCCCGGCGCGGCCGGAGCCAATGAGCAGCGGTATCAATCCCAACTCGAAGCCATTGCCCGGCAGGCACCGGAGGCACAGGCACCAGAGCCCTTCACGAGCGCCCCCGTGCTGGAGCGCGCGGAGCTGGTGCGGCAGGTGCTCGCGCGCAACCCTTCGCTGGAAGCAGCGCGTGAGGCGTGGCGCGCCAGTCTCGAGCGCTACCCGCGTGAGACGGCGCTCGAAGACCCGATGCTGACCTATGAGGTCGCGCCGCTGAGCATCACTGGCAGCGTGCCCTTCGGACAGGTCGTGGGGCTGAGCCAACAGCTCCCCTTCCCCGGCAAGCGCGGCCTGCGAGGGGAGATGGCGCTGGCGGAAGCGCAGGCGATGCGCGAGGACCGCGAGGCCCTGCGCCTGCGCCTGGCCCTCACGGCCTCCACGCTCTTCGATGACTTGTTCGTCGTGGAGCGCTCGCTCGCCGTCACGGCGGAGCACCTGCGGCTGCTCGGGCAGCTCAAGAAGAGCGCGGAGGCCCAATACGTCACCGGCCGTGCCTCGCAGCAGGATCCGCTCCAGGCGGAGGTGGAGCTGAGCGAGGTGCTGCGCGAACAGGTGATGTTCGAAGCCGAGCGCGAGCGGCTTCGCGCCCAGCTCAACGGCCTGCTGCACCGCGCCCCCCAGGCACCGCTGCCGCCGCTGCCGGAAGCCATGCCCGCGCATGCCGCGGAGTCCGTGCCCGCCGAACGGCTGCAAGACGAAGCGCTGCGCCTGCGCCCGGAGCTGGAGGGCCTGCGGGCCCGGCTCGGTGGCGGCGAGGCCGCCGTCCGGCTCGCGAAGCGCGACTACTACCCGGATGTCATGGTGATGGGTGAGTACAACTCCATGTGGATGGACACGCCCCACCAGTTCATGGCGGGCGTCACCCTCAACATCCCGCTCGACTTCGGCAAGCGGAAGGCCGCTGTGCGCGAGGCCGAATCCGGCCTGAAGCGCCTGCGCCGGGAGGAAGAGCAGCTCATCTCCGACATCCGCGTCGAGGTGGAGCAGGCGCGCTCGCGTGCCGAGGAGGCGCGGCGCGTGGTGGCGCTCTTCCAGGAGCGGCTCATCCCCGCGGCGAAGGACCAGGTGTCCGCCGCCCGCGCGGGCTTCGAGAGCGGCAAGAACAGCTTCCAGGTCCTCATCGAGGCGGAGCGCGGCCTGCGCCGCGTGGAGCTGCGTGAACAGACAGCCCTGGCGGACGTGCAGCGCCGCCGGGCGGAGTTGGACAAGGCCATGGGCCACACCCCGGGACTGCCCCGGAACGGAGAGACGCGATGAGCCCCCCGAACCGCCGCCGCATCGCCCCCTGGCTGGGAGTGGTTGCCCTCGCCGTACTCGTCGCCGTGGCCTGGAAGCCCCTCGCGGGCTGGTTCTTCGGCTCCACGTCCCACACCGGCACCGCGCCCGCGACGCATGAGGCTCACGGCGGCGCGGGCACGCCGCTGCCCGGCGCCGCCCTGGAGTACGCGCGCGCGGCCTTCGAGTCCTACGAAGCCGCACGGGCCTTGCTCGCGCAGGACACCCTGGAAGGACTCGAGGCCAGGGCGGGAGCGTTGAAGGCCGCGCTCCAGCAGGCCGCCGAGGCCACACCGGAGGAGGGCACGCCGCTGAAGGCCTGGCTCCAGCAGGGCGCGGACGGCGCCTCGCAACTCGCTTCGGCGAAGGACGCCGAGGCAGCACGCCAGCACTTCGCACGCGTGAGTGAAGCGCTCATCGCCCTGGCGTCCGCCGACCCGCGGCTCCAGGAAGGCTGGCACATCTTCGAATGCCCCATGGTGGAGGGGGTGAATCAGTGGCTCCAGCGCGAGCCCAAGCTGGAGAACCCGTACATGGGCCGGCGCATGCTGGCGTGTGGAACCACCAGCGAGTGGCGCTCGGCCGCTCCCGCGGGTGCTCACGGCGAGGGGGAAATCGCGCACTACACCTGCCCCATGCACCCGTCCGTGAAGCAGCACGGCCCGGGCGCGTGCCCCATCTGCGGCATGGACCTGACGCCCGTCAGCCGTGCCGAGCTGGCGAGCGGCATCATCCGGGTGGACGACCTGCGGCGGCAGCGCATCGGCGTGAAGACGGCGAAGGTGGAGCAGGCCTCCATGGACCTGTCCCTGCGCGCGCTCGGCCGCGTCACCTTCGACGAGAAGTCGCTGGTGGACGTCACCCTCAAGCTGGACGGCTACATCCACGAGCTGCGCGTCAACGCCACGGGCGAGCCGGTGAAGAAGGGCGACGTCCTCTTCACCCTCTACAGCCCGGAGCTCTACGCCGCGCAGCAGGAGTACCTGCTGGCGCGTCAGAGCCAGAGCGCGGCCAACGCGTCGCTCGTGGGCGCGGCGCGCAAGCGGCTGGAGCTGTGGGGCCTGTCCGCGGCGCAAATCGAGCGCGTCGCCCAGCGAGGCCAGCCGGTGGAGAACATGCCCTTCCTGGCGCCCGCCAGCGGCTACGTGCTGGAGAAGAACGTGGTGGAGGGCGCGGCGGTGAAGGCCGGTGAGCGCCTGTTCCGCATCGCCCCGCTGGCGAAGGTGTGGGTGGAGGCGGACGTGTACGAGCAGGACCTGGCGCGCGTGAAGCCGGGCCATCCGGTGGAAGTCACCCTGCCCTACCTGCCTGGGAAGAAATACGCAGGCAGCGTCGGCTACGTGTACCCGTCCCTGCAAGGCGCCACGCGCACCGGGCGCATCCGCATCGAGCTGCCCAACCCGGAGCTGGAGCTGAAGCCGGACATGTACGCGGACGTCCGCTTCATCCTGCAGGGCGGCGCGCCGCGGCTCCAGATTCCCGACTCGGCCGTCATCTACACCGGCCCGCGGAGGCTGGTGTTCGTGGACCTGGGCGAGGGCCGGCTGCGCCCCCAGGAAGTGAAGCTCGGCATCAAGGGCAACGGCACCTACGAGGTGCTGGAGGGGCTGTCGCCCGGCGACGTCGTCGTCACCAGCGGCAACTTCCTCATCGCGGCGGAGAGCCGCATCCGCTCCGCCACGGATGACTTCGGAGGCAGCCATGCAGCCCACTGAGAACGGCGGACAGGGCTTCATCGGCCGCATCATCGGTGCGTGCGCGCGCAACCCGTTCCTCACCATCCTGCTGGTGGGCGGCCTGGCGGCGTGGGCCGTCCACGCGGTTCGCAACACCAAGCTGGACGCCATCCCCGACCTGTCCGACACGCAGGTCATCGTCTTCACCGAATGGATGGGACGTGGGCCGGACCTGGTCGAGGACCAGATCACCTACCCCATCTCCTCCTCCCTGCTGTCGGCGCCGAAGGTGAAGGCCGTCCGTGGCCAGTCCATGTTCGGCATGTCCTTCATCTACGTCATCTTCGAGGACGGCACGGACATGTACTGGGCGCGCAGCCGCGTGCTCGAATACATGGAGACGGCGCGCGGACGCCTGCCCGCGGGTGTGACGCCCATGCTGGGTCCGGACGCCACCGGCGTGGGCTGGGTGTTCCAGTACGCGCTCGTGGACGAGAGCGGCAAGCACTCCCTGGCGGACCTGCGCAGCCTCCAGGACTGGAACGTGCGCTACGCGCTGTCCAGCGTGCCCGGCGTGGCGGAAGTCGCCAGCGTGGGCGGCATCGTCAAGCAGTACCAGGTGCAGGTGGACCCCAACCAACTGCGCGCCTACGGCGTGACGCTGGGCGAGGTGACACGCGCGGTCCGCGAGTCCAACGAGGACGTGGGCGGCCGGGTGATGGAAATCGCGGGCCACGAGCACATCATCCGAGGGCGTGGCTACATCCGCTCCACACAGGACATCGAGAACATCCCGCTGAAGGTGAGCGGGGACGGCACGCCCGTGCTGGTGCGCAACGTGGCCACGGTGAGCCTGGGGCCGGACATCCGCCGGGGTGTCGCGGAGCTGGACGGCAAGGGCGAGGTGGCCGGTGGCATCGTCGTCATGCGCTACGGGGAGAACGCGCTCACCGTCATCGACGCGGTGAAGGAGCGCCTGGAGGAGGTGCGCGCGGGCCTGCCGGAGGGCGTGGAGCTGGTCGTCACGTATGACCGCTCGGGGCTCATCGAGGAGTCCATCAGCACGCTCAGCCGGGCGCTGGTGGAGGAGATGCTGGTGGTCAGCCTCATCATCTTCCTCTTCCTGATGCACGCGCGCAGCGCGCTGGTCACCATCTTCACGCTGCCCCTGGCGGTGCTGCTCGCCTTCATCCCCATGTACTACCAGGGGCTCACCGCCAACATCATGAGCCTGGGCGGCATCATCGTCGCCATTGGCGCCATGGTGGATGCCTCCATCATCATCGTGGAGAACATCCACAAGAAGCTGGAGGCGTGGGAGGCGGAAGGCCGCCCCGGCGAGCGGCGCGAGGTCATCATCTCCGCGATGCAGGAGGTGGGGCCCTCCATCTTCGGCACGCTGCTGGTGCTCACCGTCGCCTTCCTCCCCGTCTTCACGCTGGAGGCCACCGAAGGCCGGCTCTTCAAGCCGCTGGCGTACACGAAGACGTACTCCATGGGCTTCGCCGCGGTGCTGGCGGTGACGCTCACGCCCGCGCTGGCGGTGCTCTTCATCCGCGGACGCATCCGCCGGGAGGACGAGAACCCCCTCAACCGCTGGCTGGTGGCCCTCTACATGCCGGTGGTGCGCTTCGTGGTGCGGCACGCCAAGGTGGTGGTGGCGCTGTCCGTGGTGGCCATGGCGATGACGGTGCCGGCCTTCATGCGGCTGGGCCATGAGTTCATGCCGCCGCTCAACGAAGGCGCCATCCTCTACATGCCCACCTCGCCGCCGGGCATGTCCATCACCGAGGCCACGCGCATCCTCCAGTCCATGGACGCGGAGCTGAAGCGCATTCCAGAGGTGGTCAGCGTCTTCGGCAAGGCGGGCCGCGCGGAGACGGCCACGGACCCGGCGCCCCTGTCCATGTTCGAGACGACGGTGGTGCTCAAGCCGAAGTCCGAGTGGCGCAAGGGCCTCACCTGGGAAGCCCTGCTGACGGAGATGGACGAGACGCTCCAGTACCCGGGCATGCCCAACATCTTCTGGATGCCCATCCAGACGCGCACGGAGATGCTGGCCACCGGCATCCGCAGTCCGCTGGGCATCCAGGTGTTTGGCGACAACCTGGACACGCTGGAGCAGGCAGCGGTGGCCATTGAAAAGGCCGTGGCCCAGGTGCCCGGCACGCGCAGCGCGTTCGCGGACCGCTCCACCGGCGGCTTCTACGTGGACATCGAGGTGAAGCGGGAAGAGGCCGCGCGCCTGGGCCTGGGCGTGAAGGACATCAACGAGGTGGTGATGGGCGCCATCGGCGGAGAGAACGTCTCCCAGACGGTGGAGGGCCGCGAGCGCTACCCCATCAACGTGCGCTACGCGCGTGAGTACCGCGACAGCCCCGAGCTGTTGAAGGAGGTGCTGGTCCCCACCCCGGCCGGCGCGCAGGTGCCGTTGGCCCAGGTGGCGGACGTGCGCTTCGTGCAGGGCCCGCCGATGATTCGCAGCGAGGGCGGCAAGCTCGTCACCTACGTCTTCGTGGACACCGCGCGGCCCATCGCGGACTACGTGAAGGACGCGAAGGCGGCGGTGGCGCGCGAGGTGAAGACGCCCACCGGCGTGCGCGTGGAGTGGAGCGGCCAGTTCAAGTACTTCGAGCGCGCCACGGAGAAGCTCAAGGTGGTGATTCCCGTCACCCTGCTGCTGGTGTGCCTGCTGCTGTACTTCAGCACGAAGTCCGTGGTGGAGATGGGCATCGTCCTGCTGGCGGTGCCCTTCAGCCTGATTGGCGCGGTGTGGCTGCTGTACCTGCTCGACTACAACATGAGCATCGCCGTGTGGGTGGGGCTCATCGCGCTGGCCGGGCTCGACGCGGAGACGGGCGTGGTGATGCTGCTCTACCTCACCCTGGCCCATAAGAAGGCGGACCAGGAGGGCCGGCTGCGCTCCATGGCCGACCTGACGGAGACCATCGTTGATGGCGCGGCGCGTCGTATCCGTCCCAAGTTGATGACGGTGATGACGGACATGATTGGCCTGCTCCCCGTGCTGTGGAGCACCGGCACGGGCGCGGACGTGATGAAGCGCATCGCCGCGCCGCTGGTGGGCGGACTCGTGACGTCGTTTTTACTCGAGCTGACCGTGTATCCGGCCATCTTCGCCCTCTGGAAGCGGCGCCACCTTCCCCAGGAGCAGCCAGAGGAAGGCACAGGAGAGCCACCCCTGCCCGCCGAAACTCAGACAGCCTGAAAAAGTGCAATCTGGCTGAACCTGGACACCCAAGTTCGCCCCGGGAGTTACGCAACTCCCGGGGCCTGGGCGCCGATAATCCGGGCAGATTCACGCAGCCTCTACCCCCTGGAAGCCCTCATGAGCCTTCGCCTGCCCTCGCTCTCCTCCGTGTTCCGCGCCCCTCAGGCGCAGGCCCCTCGCACCGCCGCCGCCGCGGCCTCCACGGTCTCCGCGCCGCCCGCGGGCCTGCGCAAGGGCGACTCCGGGCCCAAGGTGAAGCAGTTGCAGGATGCGCTCGTGAAGGTGGGCTACATGACGAAGGCCCAGGTGACCACGGGCCCCGGCACCTTCGGTCCGCAGACGGAAACGGCGGTGAAGAAGTTCCAGGCGGACAACAAGCTGCCCACCACCGGCTTCTACGGTGACCTCACGCACGCGGCGCTGAAGAAGGCGCTGGGCACCAGCGGCCCCACCACGCCCACCACCCCGGGCGGCAAGTTCACCAAGCCCGCGGTCATCAACGCGCCCTCGCCGAACCAGAACTCGCGCGGCGGGACGAAGATCGACACCATCGTCATGCACCACACCGCGACCAACAACGGCTCGGGCGACCTGGCGTGGATGCGCAATCCGCAGAGCAAGGTGTCCGCGCACTACATGGTGGACCGCGACGGGAAGATCTATCAGCTGGTCGGTGACGACAAGCGCGCCTGGCACGCGGGCAAGGGCGAGCTGCACGGCGTGCCCTCGGACATCAACAACCGCTCCATCGGCATCGAAATCGTCAACGACGGCAGCGGCAAGACGCCCTTCACCGAGGCGCAGTACAAGTCGCTCACCCAGCTCACCGGTTACCTGAAGCAGCAGCACAACATTCCGATGAAGAACATCGTGGGCCACGCCGACGTGGCGGTTCCCAAGGGCCGCAAGAACGACCCGGCGCCCAACTTCGATTGGAACCGGCTGCGCAAGGGCATCTCCTGACAGTCTTCTTCCCCCGCGTGCGAGGAGGCTCACCAGGTGTGAGTCCCTCGCACGCCTTGCGTTTGGAAACGTGGTAGAAGGTCGCCAGCGTGCTCCGAATCTGGCTCATCGTCTGCCTGTTCCTGTTCGCCCCGGGCCTGGGGGGCTTGATGCCCACCCTCACTGGCGCGGTGGGCGAGGTCTGCACGCAGACCTGCCCGGACGATGATGACCAGGGGCAGTGCGCCCCGGACTGCACCGACTGTACCTGCTGTGCCCACGTGCGCACCGTGGCCGCGCATGCCCCGCCGCTTTCCTTCGTGCTGCTCGTGTCGCGGCCCTTGCGCGTCGCCTACGAGAAGGCCGAACCGTTGTCGGCCGACGGGCGCGACATCCTCCACGTCCCCATAGTCCCCCTCGCGTAGGTCGCGTCCGCCGTCTCGTTCGCTCGCGTCCGCCAGGACAGGTGTGCCCGTGTGTCATCGCGGGGCACGCTCCACCTGACGCACGCCTCCCTTTCGCGAGGTCATCGCCGTGCCCCATCCACTCACGGTGGCAGCCTTCGGGCTCGCCGCCGCACTCGTATTTCCGCGTGTCGCCGCGGCCCAGCCGGGCTCCGCCGACGCAGCGCTGTCCCTTGAAGAAACCCTGGCCCTGGCCCGCCAGCGCGCACCCGCGCTGCTGGATGCCGCGGGCCGCGCCGCCGAGGCCCAGGGCCCCGTGGCGGCCGCCGCATCGCTGCTGAACGACAACCCCACCTTCGAGCTCCAGGCAGGCCCGCGCAGTGCCCCTGGCTCGCCGGGAACCCCCTCAGTGCGTGGGGCGGACTTGAGCGTGGGCATCAGCCAATCCTTCGAGCTGGGTGGAAAGGGCGGCGCCCGCCGGGATTCCGCGCGCGCCGGCCTGGAGATGGCGACGGCCCACCAGCGCGACGCCGAGCGCCGGGTGTTGGGCGACGTCGCCGCGCGCTTCCTCCAGGCGCTGCATGCGCGGGAGCGGCTGAGCCTCGCGCGAGAAGCCGAGGCCGCCGCCCGGGAGACCGCGAACTCCGCCCAGCGGCGCTTCGAGGCCGGTGATGTGCCCGTGGTGGACGTCAACGTGGCGCGCGTGTCCCTGGCCCGCATGCGCGCGGAGGTGGCCACCGCGGAGGGGGACGAGGCCGTCCATCTCCACCAGTTGCGCGCGATGTTGGGCCTTCCGCTCACGCATCCGTTGGCCATCCGCGGTGAGCTGCGCGTGCTCGCGCTCCAGCCTGTCACGCAGGCGAAGGCAGATACCGTGGCGGCGCGGCCCGATATCGCCGCGTTGGAAGCGGAACTCGCCCAGGCGGATGCCGACCGCCGCATGGGCCGGGCGAGCGTCTGGCCGGACATCACCGCGGGGTTTCTGTACCAGCGGGAGATTGATGAAATCGCCTACCTTGGCGCCCTGAGCGTGCCGCTGCCTATCTTCGACCGGGGAGACAACGCCCGGGTAACAGGCGAGGCCCGCGTGCGCCGGCTCCAATCCCTGCTGGCCGCGGCGCGGTTGGAAGTGGACGTCCAGGTGGAGGCCGCGCGCGTGCAGCACCGCAAGCGGCTGGAAGCCGTGACGCTGCTGGAAGCCGACGCCCTGCCGCTGCTCAGTGACAACGAAAGTCTCGCTCGCCGCTCCTACGAAGCCGGAGAGATGGGCCTCGCCGAATTCCTCCTCGTTCGCCGCGACACGCTGGAAGCGCGTGCCGCCTACCTCGACAGCCTCCTCCAGGCGGCCCTCGCCCGCGTCCAACTGGCCGTGGAGACCGGAGCCCTTCCATGAAGCCCCTCCACGCCGCAGTGGCCGCCCTCCTCCTGCTCACCGCCTGCAAGCGCGAGACGCCGCACGACGAGCAAGAACATGGACATGACGAGCCCCCCGCCCAGGCAGGTGCCCACCACGACGAGCATGGCGAGCCCCACGTCCGCATCGCGTCGGAGATGTTGAGAGACCTGCGCATCACCACCGCGCCCGTGGGCGTGCGACCGGGCGGTGAGAATGTCACCGTCCTGGGAGAGCTCACCTTCAGCGAGGACGCCTACGCGGAGGTGGCCTCCCCCATCGCCGCCCGCGTGAGCGCCGTCTTCGCCACCACCGGTCAGGCGGTGAAGCAGGGCGAAAAGCTCGCGGACCTGCGCAGCCCCGAGCTGGGCAAGGCGCGCGCGGCGCTGCAAGCGGCCCAGGCCCAGGCCCAGGCCGCGCGTCAGGCCGCCGAGCGCAAGCGCACGCTCGCGGACGAGCGCATCATCGCGAGCAAGGACGTGCAAGCCGCCGAAGCAGAGGCCGCCGCCGCCGAGGCTTCAGTCGCCGCCGCGCGCGCGGAGCTGGTGGCCCTGGGCGTGAGCGAAGAAGAGCTGCGCGGGGGCAACGTCCCCCCGGGCTTCGTCCTGCGCGCCCCCCTGTCCGGCACCGTCGTCGAACGCACCGCGCGGATGGGGCAGATGGCGGACCCCAACCTGCCGCTGTTCTGCATTGGTGACGTGTCCTCGCTGTGGCTGGTGGTGCACGCCTTCGAGCGTGACGCCGTGCGCATCCAGCGTGGCACGCAGGCCCGCATCACCTTCGCCGCCTTTCCGGGCCAGGAGTTCATGGCGAAGGTGGGCCACGTGGGGCAGCGCGTGGATGCGACTTCACGCACCATCCCCGTGAGGCTGGAGCTGGACAACGCCGACGGCCAGCTCCGGCCCGGCATGTCCGCGTCGGCCTACATCCCGTTGGGGGACCCGGGAGCGCCCATCACCGCCGTGCCCGCGGCGGCGCTCCAGCGTCTGGAAGGTGGCTGGGTGGCCTTCCTGCCCACGGACGCGCGCGGCGTCTTCGAGCGGCGCGAGGTGGGCCGGGGCCGCACGCTGGGCGGCGACGTGGAGGTCCTCACCGGACTGAAGCCTGGCGAGCAGGTGGTGGTGGAAGGCGCGTTCCTGCTCAAGGCGGAGGCGGAGAAGTTGAGCGGCGGAGGGAGTGACGGCCATGCCCACTGAGGCCCCCGACTCCTTGATGAACCGCATCCTGCGGTCCTCCTTCGCCCGGCCTGGTCTCACCGTGGTGCTGGCCCTGGCGCTCTCCGCCTTCGGCGCGGTGGCGCTCAAGGGGCTGACGCGCGACGTGTTCCCGGACCTGTCCGCGCCCATCTTCAACGTCATCGTGCAGAACCCGGCGATGGGCGCGCAGGAGCTGGAGACGGCCGTGGCCATCCCCATGGAGGTGGCGCTCGCGGGCCTGCCCGAGGTGCGCCGCATCCGCTCCACCTCGCAGCTGGGCGTCACCCAGCTCACGGTGGAGTTCGAGCCAGACGCCGACTACTTCCGCAGCCGGCAGTACGTCGTCGAGCGCGTGGCCCAGGCGCAGAGCGAGCTCCCACCCGGCACGGACGCGCCGCTGGTCTCCAGCCTCACCGGGCGGCTCAACGAGGTGTTCGAGTTCACCCTGGAAGCGGAGCCCGGCGCGGCGGAGCTGATGACGCTGCGGGATTTAGCCGAGTTCGAAGTGAAGAACCGGCTGCTCGCCGTGCCCGGCGTCGCCGGCGTGGAGCGCCTGGGTGGCTACCTGCGCCAGTTCCAGGTGCAGCTCGACCCGGACCAGATGGTGGCGCGCGGCATCACCCTGAACCAGGTGGAGCACGCGCTGGAGGGCGCGAACCTGAACGCCTCGGGCGGCTTCGTGGTGCAGGGCCCCATGGAGTGGACGGTGCGCGCGGTGGGGCGCGCGGAGTCCGTGGAGGACCTGCGCGACACCGTGGTCGCCGTGCGCGACAGCACGCCCGTGCTGCTGGGTGACGTGGCCGACATCCGCGAGGCCCCCGCCGTGCGCCGGGGCATCGCCCACCGGTTGAAGGGCGAGGTGGTGAGCTGCCGGGTCATCAAGCAGTTCGGCGCGGACACACAGCAGGTGACGGCGGGCATCCGCGTCGCCATCCAGGAGTTGAAACAGGGCCTGCCGCCCGGTGTGCAGCTCCGCATCGTGTATGACCAGTCGGTGCTGGTGGACTCCGCGCTGGGCGGCGTCAGCCGGGCCATCCTGCTGGGCGCGGTGCTGGTGGTGCTCGTGCTCTTCCTGCTCCTGGGAGACTGGCGCGCGGCGCTCATCGTCACGCTCACCCTGCCCTTGTCCCTGGCGCTGGCGGGCGTGCTGTTGAAGTTCGCCGGCATCGGCATCAACACGATGACGCTGGGAGGACTGGCCATCGCCGTGGGCCTGCTGGTGGACGCGGCCATCATCGTCACGGAGAACATCGTCCACCGCCTGCGTGAAGCGAAGGGCAAGGCTTCGCGGCGCGATGTGGCATTGGCGGCGTCCATGGAGATGGCCCGGCCCATTGCCTTCGCCACGCTCATCGTCGTCTCCGTGTTCATCCCCCTGTTCGCCATGACGGGCATCGAGGGGCGCATGTACCAACCGCTCGCCGCGGCCGTGGTGGCCTGCCTGACGGCGTCGTTGGGCCTGGCGCTGACGCTGGTGCCGGTGGCGTCCGGGCTCTTCCTGCGCGCGCCCCGCGAAGGACAGCCCGAGGACGTGTGGCTCATCCGCAAAATCAAGCACGTCTACGCGCCCATGCTGGAGGCGTGCATGCGCCACGCGGGCCTCGTGCGGCTGGTGGCCCTGGCCGTCACCGTGCCCGCCCTGTCGCTGGCCTTCGTGGTGGGCAGCGACTTCATGCCGAAGCTGGATGAAGGCGCGCTGCTGCTCCAGACGGTGCTGCCGCCGGAGGCCTCGCTGGAGGAGGTGGACCGGCTCAACCACCTGGTGGAGGACGCGCTGCTGAAGTTCCCGGAGGTGGACGACGTGGTGCGCCGCACGGGCCGCGCCGAACGCACGGAGGACCCGATGCCGCACACGCTGTCGGACGTGCTCGTCATCCTCAAGCCGGAGCGGGGACGTTCGATGGAGGAGTTGGAAGCCGCGATGCGCGAGGCGGTGGGACAGGTCCCTGGCGTGTCGACGCTGTTCACCACGCCCTTGGGCATGCGCATCGATGAAGGGCTCGGCGGCAGCCCCGCGGACATCTCCGTGCGCATCTTCGGGCCGGAGCTGGAGACGCTGGCCGGACTGGCCGAGCGGGCGCAGGCCATCATGACGAAGGTGGAAGGCGTGGAGGACCTGCGGGCGGAGAAGCTGACCGGCCTTCCCCAGCTCCGCATCACCGTGAACCGCGCCGCGGTGGCGCGCGTGGGCCTGACACCCGGAGACGTCATCCACGCCGTGAAGGTGGGGATGGTGGGCCAGGAGTTCGCCCAGGTGTGGAAGGGCCAGCGCCGCTATGACTTGCTGCTGCGGCTGGCGGACCACCGCCGGGGCGACGCCACCGCCATCCGGGGCCTGCTGGTGGACGGGCATGACGGCACGCGCATTCCGTTGAGCCAACTGGCCACCATCGAGGAGACGTTCGGCGCGGGCAGCATCCGCCGCGAGGCGGGCAGCCGGCGCATCGCCGTGGAGGCCAGCGTCGCGGGCCGGGATTTGGGCAGCACGGCGGCCGAGGTGCGCGAGCGGCTGGCCGCGGAGCTGAAGCTTCCCACTGGCTACTTCCTGGACGTGGGCGGCCGGGTGGAGAGCCAGCAGCGCGCCGCGCAGGCGATGACGGTCGCCATCGCGGTGGCCCTGCTCGCGGTGTTCATCCTGCTGTACCTGGCGCTGGGCTCGCTGGCGGAGTCGCTGGTCATCATCGCCACCCTGCCGGACGCCTTCGTCGGCGGCATCCTCGCGCTGCTCATCGCCGGGGAGACGTGGAACGTGTCCAGCCTGGTGGGCCTCATCGGCCTGTTTGGCATTGCCGTCCAGAATGGCCTGGTGCTGGTGGCGCAGACGAAGCTGCTCATGCAACACGGCAAGCCCTTCGATGAGGCCATTCGAGAGGCGAGCATCGGCCGCGTCCGCCCCAAGCTGATGACGGCTGGCACCGCCATCCTGGGCCTGCTGCCGCTGCTGGTGCTGCCACTGCACGGCACGGAAGTGGAGCGCCCCCTGGCCGTCGTCATGGTGGGCGGGCTCGTCACCTCCACGCTGTTCACCCTGTTGGTGCTGCCCACCTTCTATGCCTTCGTGCACGGGTGGCAGGAGCGGGTGACACAGCGGCTGGCCGCCCGGAAGGCTGCTCGGGCCCAGACGTCCGTGGCACCCTGAGACGACGCACCGCCAGGTTCGCCGCCGCCCTGTCCTCACAGGGCGGCGGCGAACCTGCGACTACTTCGCGTTGGTGACCATGTCGGCGCGTACCTTGCCGACAATGCCTTCCCACTTCCCGTTGGCGCCATGGCCGTGGGATTCGCCGTCGTCGCGGAACTTCACGAAGTGGTTGGTCCACTTGGCACGGCCGCCCTCACAGGCGTTGGAGCCCAATGTCAGGTCGTTGCAGAACCAGTCGGACGGGTTGCAGTAGGCCCCGCCCGCGCTGCCCGACACGCCGCCCGTGGAGTGGTACGACACCGCGTCGTCGTCCTGCCCCGGGAGGAGCCCCGAGTACACCTTGCCCTTGGCGCCCGCGAACATGTTGAAGCGGATGCCGCGCGTGGTGTTGTGGTTGTACATGGCGCGCGCGGTGGTCGTCACAAGGTCACTGACGATGGGGTCACTCACGGCCCACTCCCCCATGTCCGCCAGCTCACTGCCTCCAGCGGCACCCGACGCCACGTTCACCCACTTGATGTTCCAGCCCGTCTGCGTCTTCCCATCGGTGTTGCCACACACACCGCTGGCATTCGGTTTCGCGTTCTTCTTGTAGCGCGCCGAGCCGCCATACAGCGCCAGCGCGTAACCAATCTGGAGGTTCCCCGCGCTGTGCACCGCGATGTAGCACCAGTTGTCTCCAGTGCAGTAGCAGTCGAGCGCATCCCGGATGTACACATTCTGCCCGCCAATCCGCTGCCGCCCGTCCCAGTTGACGGCCTTCTTGTTCACCCCGGCCGCCGTGGACGCGGGCCCCCAGGCGGAGAAGTCTGCGTAGTTGCCCTGCTTCGTGCCTCCGGAGTTCTTCCCGTGAATCCACAGGGTGTAGTTGGTGGCCAATGCCTGGGGCGCGAACAGCAGCGCCGCGCCTGCCAGCGCCGCGCGAACGGGAAACCGCATGGGGACTCCGGGGGAATTGCGAGGGGGCGCCACGCTAACAGCGCGCGAGTGTTTCAGCCCAGGGCTCCATTCAGATACATGGAGCGGCCCCAGGTATCGTGAGACCCAGTGTCTCCACCGTGTCTCACGACACGCCGCGTCGCAATGGCTCTCAGGTCCGCATCTTCAGTCGTGTTTCATGCACCGCGTCCCCCACGGCGCCAGGCTTCTCACGCTCGGCGGCGCGCAGCAGGCGGAGGATGCCGGGACCGAGCACGTCGATTTCCGTGGAGGCATAGGCCTCCGTGCCGAAGCGGCGGATGGTCTCCGTCTGCTGCCGGAGGATGCGCGCGTCCTGCCCGAAGATGTGGAGCGCCACGGGCATGAGGAGCGGGAGCGCCGCGCGCACCACCCAGCGGGGCAATGGCAGACGAAACGTCACCACCGCGTACACCAGCGTGTCCCAGTCCGACACAGGCGTCATCGCGGAGGTCACCATGATGTGGCTGGTGTCACCGATGCGGTACTCCACCTGGGCGATGGAGGGCATCAGGAAGCGATCGAAGTGCTGCACCACCCCGCCACCCGGCGCGAGCAGCCGGCCCACGAGCCCGCTGGGACGCGGCTCGCCGATGTACTCGGCCTCCACCATGTCCGCGCTCCGGCGCACCACCACGTCGATTTCGTTCCGTTTCTCCTCGGTGCGAAACAGCCCGCCATGGAGGTACGCGGTGTGGGGCACGTCCAGCGTGTTCTCCAGCGTGGAGTGCAGCGAGCCGGGGGCCCGAAGCGTGCGGCGCACGGTGGTGTATTCGCGCGCCTCCAGAAGCGGGAAGCGGTAGGGCTCCGTGGTGGGCTCGACGCCCGGCGTGGAGTAGACCCAGACGAAGCCATCCTGCTCACGCGTGGCATGCGCCGTGGCACAGCGAGCACGCGCGCCGGGCTCGCCCAGGAAGCCAGGGATGGCGCGGCACTGCCCCGCGCCGTCGAAACGCCAGCCGTGGTAGCCGCACTGGAGCTGGCCTTCCTTCACCCGTCCCAGCGACAGCGGCACGTTGCGGTGCGGGCAGCGGTCCACCAGGGCCGCGGGCTTGCCGCCCTCGCCTCGGAAGAGCACCAGGGGTGAGCCCTGGAGCGTGCGCGCCAGGGGCTTGTCTCCCAGCTCACTCGAAGCACAGAGGATGAACCAGGCGTTGGGCAGGTGGACGACGGAGATATGTCCAGCGGGCGTACCGGAGGTGCGCCCCTCCTCGCGAGAGCTCATGGAGCGCACTCTAATCGGCATCGACGGCGCGTGAAGGGCTCCGCGACAGGGCCGTTCCGGCTTGCCTGGACTCTTCCGGGCGCCCCCTCACGCGGGAAGGTCGGCGGCGCGCTGGGCGGCCTCCGGGTTGGGCGTCCGCGGCATGACACCGCCGCCCATCCTCCAGCACGAATCCGAGCACCGGGTACACATGTCCGCGCAAGCATTCATCACCACGTCCTCGCCCATTTGCGCGCAGGACTCCGCGCAGCGCCCGCAGACTTCCGAGCAGGCGAAGCAGGTGCGGCTATGCAGCTCCGAGCCCCGCAGCATGAAGTTCGCGCTCGTCTGGCAGATTTCCGCGCAGTCCATCAGCAAGCGCAGGTGTCTGGCCTCCGCATACTTGCCGCCCATTCCCAGACAATACGTCAGCGTCTCCATGCAGATGCGGTGACAGGCCAGGCAGTCCTCGATGCACTGGCGCATGTCGCTGTCGGCGTTCATCTCTTCGGCTAGAGCCATGGTGTCCACCTTTCCCAGGGTGCGGTGCGTTCGAGCTCAAGGGTGGGCATCCCAGCGCCGCGCGGGTGGGCCTCGGTGGGCCGCCCGCCCCCAGCCCGAGGGAGGGGGCCCGGTACAAGCGGCCTCCCACACAACCGGGCCTACAGCTTCAGCTTCCGCAGCCGGAGCGCATTGCCGATGACGGACACCGACGAGAGGCTCATCGCGGCACTGGCGAAGATGGGACTGAGGAGCAGACCGAAGACGGGGTACAGCACGCCCGCTGCCACCGGCACACCCACGGCGTTGTAGATGAAGGCAAAGAAGAGGTTCTGCCGGATGTTGCGCAGCGTGCCCTGGCTCAGGCGGCGTGCCCGAGCGATGGCCCGAAGGTCCCCCTTCACCAGTGTCACCGCCGCGCTCTCCATCGCGATGTCCGTCCCGGTGCCCATGGCGATGCCCACGTCCGCCTGCGCCAGCGCGGGCGCGTCGTTGACGCCGTCTCCCGCCATGGCCACCACCCACCCCTCCTGCTGGAGCTTCCGGACGGCGTCGCCCTTCGCCTCCGGCAACACCCCGGCGATGACCTCGGTGATGCCCAGCCGCCGCGCCACCGCGTCCGCCGTCGTCTGGCTGTCGCCCGTGAGCATCACCACCCGAAGCCCTTCCTCGCGCAGCAACGCGAGGGCCTCCGGCGTGGAGGACTTCACCGGGTCCTCGACACCGAGCAACCCCGCGGCCTTCCCCTCCACCGCCACCAGCACCACCGTCTGGCCCTCTGCCCGCAGCGCCTCGGCCCGGGAGGTCAGTTCCCCTCCATGCACCTGGAGCGCCTCCGTCAGGGCCGCGTTACCCAGGGCCACGTCGGCGCCCTCCACCTTGCCCACGACGCCCTTGCCCGTGAGCGAGCGGAAGTCCTCCACGGGTGCCAGCGTCACGCCACGCGCCTTCGCGCCCGCGACGATGGCCGCGGCCAACGGGTGCTCACTGCCACGCTCCAGGCTCGCGGCCAGCCGCAGCAGCCGCGCCTCCTCGAAGCCTGGCGCGGGCACTACCGTCACGAGGCGCGGCTTGCCCTCGGTGAGCGTGCCCGTCTTGTCCACCACCAGCGTGTCCACCGCCTCCAGTCGCTCCAGTGCCGCCGCGTCGCGGATGAGGACGCCCGCCTGGGCGCCGCGCCCGGTGCCCACCATGACGGACATGGGCGTGGCCAGCCCCAGCGCACAGGGGCAGGCGATGATGAGCACCGCCACCGCGTTGACCACCGCGTGCACCAACCGAGGCTCGGGCCCCCAGATGGCCCACACGCCCGCCGTCACCACCGCCACCGCGATGACCACCGGCACGAAGACGGCCGCCACCTTGTCGGCGAGCCGCTGAATCGGCGCGCGGGTGCGTTGCGCTTCACTCACGCGCTGGACGATGCGGGAGAGCAACGTGTCCTGGCCCACGCGCTCGGCGCGCATCACCAGTGAGCCCGTGCCATTCACCGTTCCGCCCGTCACCTGCGCGCCCGGGGCCTTCTCCACGGGCAGCGATTCGCCCGTCACCATGGACTCATCCACCGCGCTGGTCCCCTGGAGCACCACGCCGTCCACGGGCACCTTCTCTCCGGGGCGCACGCGCAGCGTGTCCCCGGACTGGACGCTCGCGAGCAGCACATCCTCCTCGTGACCGTCTTCTCCCATTCGCCGCGCCACCGGCGGCGCGAGGCTCAGCAGCGCCCGCAGCGCACCGGAAGTCGCGTGCCGGGCGCGCAGCTCCAACACCTGTCCCAGCGCGACCAGGGTGACGATGACCGCGGCGGCTTCGAAATAGAGGGGCGCGGAGCCGCCGTGCCCCGTGCGCAGTCCCTGTGGCAGGGCCCGCGGCAGCAGCGTGGCGAAGACGCTGAACAGATACGCCGCACCCGTCCCCAACGCGATGAGGGTGAACATGTTGAGGTGCCGGTTGCGCACCGACGCCCAGCCACGCTGGAAGAAGGGCCAGCCCACCCAGAGCACCACGGGCGTGGCCAGCACGAGCTGTGCCCAGGCCAGCACGCCCGCGGACACCGCGTGTTGCACGGGCTGCCCGGGAAGCATGTCCGACATGGCCAGCACGAGCAGCGGCACCGTGAGCACCAGGCCCACGCGGAAGCGCAGCCGCATGGATTGCAGCTCCGGGTCCGGCGGCTCCTCCGCCAGCACCGTGCGCGGCTCCAGCGCCATGCCACACTTGGGGCAGGTCCCCGGTCCGTCCTTCACCACCTCCGGGTGCATGGGGCACACGTACTCGACGCGGGACTCCTGGACGGGAAGCGTCTCTGGCTCCAGTGCCATGCCGCACTTGGGGCAGGCGCCGGGATGCGACTGGCGGACCTCCGGGTCCATGGGGCAGACGTAGAGGGTCCCCGGCGCCGGCGTCGGTTCCGGCGCGGTCTCCGCGGGCGAGAGGTAGCGCTCCGGTTCCGCGCGAAACCGCTCCCGGCACCGGGGATTGCAGAAGGCGTAGGTCAGCCCGGCGTGCTCCAGGTGACCGCCCTTCGGGGCGTTCGGGTCGACCTTCATGCCGCAGACGGGGTCGATGGCGGGCGCATCCCCGGCCGGAGAGGGAGGGGGCGTGCGGGAATGCGGCGCGTGCGAAGGGTGTTGAGGCATGGCGCTTCGAGGCTCCTTTCGCCCAGGCCAACGAAGCACCCGGCCGGCTCCTACTGGGTGTTTCTCTAGAGGTAATCGCTCCTCCGGCCACGGACATTCATCTTGACCTCCAAGCACATTCCCTCTCGCTCCATGGCTGGCCGTCGAGAGCCCCTGGACGAAGAGCAGAGTGCCCTTCACGACTCGTGGGACACGGTGCTGCGCACGGTGGGCCGAGTCGTCCTGGGCACGGTGCTCATCTGGGGGGTGTGCTCGGCGCTGCGGTATGGCGTCCATGCCACCAGTGACACGCTGCTGGCGTTCGCGTCGGGGCGGAGCCTCTGGTGGGCGCCGCTGGTGCTCGCGGGCGTGCTGCTGCTGGGCGGACTGCTGCGAGGGCTGCTCAACCGCCGGCCCGGCTGGAGCGACGTGGCCTCGGATGGGGTAAACGTCGCGCTCTTCAACTACCACATCACCTACGAGGACCCGGCGGACGACCCGCGCCCTCGCTACTCACGGCCCGCCATCCGGCTCGCCCTGCGCAAAGCGGTGGCCACGTTGCTCACGCTGGGCACCGGCGCGTCGGGCGGGCTGGAGGGTCCGGTGGTTCTGGTGGGCGAGTCCCTGGGCGCGGGCGTGGCCCGCATCACCCGTGCCCGCTCCGAGCACACGCTGCGCACCTGCCAACTGGCGGGTATCGCCGCGGCGGTGGGAACGCTGCTCAACGCGCCGTTCGCCGCCGCGCTCTTCGCGCTCGAGGTCGTCTACGGCAACCGCATTGTCTACCGGAAGCTGGCGTACTGCCTGCTGGCGGGAATCATCGCGTACGCGCTCAACAACCGCTTCCTCGGCTTCAAGCCCATCTTCGTGGCGCCGCCGCACCCGCACACGTACACGCTGGGGGAGTACGGCCTCACCGCGCTGGTGGCCGTGGCGGTGTCCGCGCCCGTCGCGCTGCTGTTCGGCCTGACCATGAAGCACACGCGACAGGTGGTGGAGCGCGTCAGCCCGGTGCTGCGCGGCGCCATGGGGGCGCTGTGCACCATCCTGGTAGCCGGAGGGCTCTACTACGGCGCGGGCATGGACTTCCGGCACGTGCTGGGCATGGGCGAGTACACCATCGCCCAGTTGTTGGCGGATGCGCCGGGGCCGCTGTCGCTGTGGTGGTACCTGCTGCTCATCGTGGGTGGGAAGCTGCTCACCACGGGCTTCACGGTGCAGTCGGGTGGCTCGGCGGGCATGCTCATCCCCAGCATGGTGCTGGGCGGCGTGTCTGGCGCGGCCACGGCCCAGATGCTCGCGTCGGTGACGGGCACGGGGCCGGCGGACGTGACGGTGTTCGTGGTGGTGGGCATCGCCTCCGCGCTGGTCGCGGTGGTCGGCGTGCCACTGGCGGCCATTGCCCTGGTGCTGGAGGTGTTCGGCTCCGCGTATGGCCCGCCCGCCGTCCTCGCCTGCTGCGTCACCTACGTGCTGACGCTGCGGCTGTCCGTCTACAACGAGCAGCGCCGCGAGGAGGCGGTGGCGGTGGAACCTGTCGCGAATGCGTGTTCAACGCGTTCATGACGGACGGCTCGCGACCCTGGAAGACGTCCTGGCGCCCCCCGCCGTGAGGACAGCGGTCCTCACGGCACGGTGGACGGGTCCGAGAAGCGCGGGTCCGTCAGGAACTCCGTGTCGGTGAGCGACTCGAGGAATGCCAAGACGTCTTCCTTCTCCTGCTCGGTCAGCGTGAAGCCTCGCACGAAGCCACTCTGCAGCGGACTGGCCTCGCCGCCGCGCACCCGCCGCGCGTGTCCTCCCGCTGCGTAGTGGTCCAGCACGTCCGACAGCGTGGCCAGACTGCCGTCATGCATGTACGGCCCGGTAACGGCCACGTTGCGCAGGGACGGCGCGCGGAAGCGGCCCATGTCCTCGGGACGGCCCGTCAGCTCGATGAGGCCCGGATCCTCGGCAGGGTACGCGCCCTGGCCGTCCTCGTTGTAGAGGCCCGTGTTGTGGAAGGGCAGGATGGGCTCGACCGTCGCCTCGTGCACCGTGGCGTCCTGGAAGTTGAAGCCGGAGTGGCAGTGGTCACACTCCAGCCGCTCCGAGAAGAACAACTCCATGCCCCGCTTCTGCTGCCGCGTCATGGCCTCCACTTCATTGCCATACACATAGCGGTCATACGCCGAGTTACCGGAGATGAGGGTGCGCTGGAACGACGCCAGCGCCCGCGTCAGCGTGGCCACGGACACGGGCTCCGCGGCCTCCGGAAACGCGCGCTGGAACTCGGCCTCCAGCCCCGGGACCGCGCGCAGCCGGCCGAGCAACTCCTCTTCCCTGTCGCCGAAGCCCAACTCCACCGGCTCCTTGCCGAACAAGGGCGCCAACGCCTGCGCCTCCAGCGTCGTGATCGAGGGATTCGCCCAGGTGAGACTCGTGGCATAGGCGACGTTGGCCAGCCCCTGGGAGTTGCGGCGGTGCGTCTCGCCCGTGCTGCCCTGCGACGTCACCAGAGGCTCGGTGAAGGCTCGCGCCGGGTCATGGCAGGACGCGCAGGACTGTGTCTCATTCCGTGACAGGCGCACGTCGAAGAAGAGCCTCCGGCCCAGCTGCACCTTCTCCTCCGTCATCGGATTGTCCTCGGGCACTCGCGGCGTGGGAAACCCCGTGGGCAGCTTCCACACGTAGCGCTCCGCCTCGCTGTCCTTGCCACCACAGCCCGCGCTCAGCCAGGCCAGCACCACCAGCACCCCTGCTCGTCTTCCCACACGCCACACCATGACGTCCCCCTCCTACTCCGCCTTGATGAATGACTGAGGCCCCGGTGCCATCTCCTGGCTCCGGTGCGTCAGCCCCATCCGGCCGAACATGGGCGCACAGTCCGGGTCCGCCTGCTGCGACATACACCCCACGGAGGTGTTGGGTACCTCCGCGTTCTCGTCCAGGTTCGAGCCTGAGAAGAGCGCCCCCAAATCCAGCACCACCTTGCCAGACGCCAGGTCGAACGAGTCCAGGGCCACCTCCGGACGGTTGCCGAACGTACATCCCGCGGTGCCGTTCGTCCGGCCCTCCGGCGGCGGTGCACAGTCCGTGCTCCCCAGGTGCATGACGTGCCCTTCGGGAAGTCCCGTCGTCCGGCCCTCGATGCGCGTGAAGAGATAGCCCGAGCGCCAACTCCAGTAGAGGCTCGTGTCGTTCAGCGGCGAGGGCGCCGTGGACACGTCGAGGTGGTTCTGCGTCTCCGGCACGCCCAGCTTGAAGCGCAGGCCGGTGTAGACACCCTCGGGCGCCGTGCCGGTGATGCGCAGGTTCGTCGCCTCCGTGCCGTTGGTGCACAGGCCCGTCTTGTCCGCGAAGTCGAGCAGCGCCGTGCCTTGTGTCTGCCACCGCCCGTCCTGCTCGAGCTTCAGTGGCACCTCAGTGCCCTCGGCCGTGACGAGCCGGACGTCGTGCAGGTACACGCGCAGGTCCATGGGCTCATACGTCGTCCCCGTCGTCCCCACCCCGGTGTAGCTGCGGCCACATGCGAAGGGCTCGCTGCCCACCCGGGCCTCGAAGGGGATGGCGACTTCCATGCCATCGCCACAGCCCAGGACGCCCAGCAGCGCGAAGGGAAACAGACGGACGGCACGACGATGAGCGGACACCATGGCGGACTCCCTTGGAATGGAGTCTCCGCGTAACGCAATCCCGACGGGGGGAGAACGTGGCAAGTTGCCACAGGCCGCTGTACTTGCCCCACGGAAGGAAACAGGCGGCCAACCTCAGCCGGCTTGCACGTTGTAGCCCGCGTCGCCGTAAGGCTTGAGCCGGTCCAACCAGAGCGCTTCCAGCACCTTCAGTTCCTCCTCCGGCGCCACCACGGGCTCGTCGGAACGCTTCAGCACGTCGAGCACCTCGAAGGTGAACTGCTCCGCCCCGTAGCGCTTCCAGTCCTCCAGCAGCGTGGGCAGGCGGTCCATGCCCGTGGACAGCTCGAAGCGGATGCGATTGAGCATGCCCTGGACGTTGGCGCTCGCGCCCACCAACACCTTGCCATTGGCGAGGCAGCGCACGGCGTACACGCCCATGGGAGGCGGTGCTTCCCGGTAGGCACGTTTCAGTTCGGAGCGGCGGGAGCCAGCGGACATGGGAGACCTCGTGTCTGGGGAAGTTGAAGCGTGGGAAGGCGAATGCCGGGCGAACCGCTGGGCGAGCCGGGCCTGCGCGGCCCCATCCTTCGGCGCCATCCAGTCGCGGCCCATGAGCGACCAGTCCGCGTCCGCGGGGTCGACGCCGAGCGCCTCGACGAGGCTGGCCTCGCAGACGAAGAACTGCTCGCGGAACGGAAAGAGGAAGCCGCCCTGCGTCCGCAGGGAGTCAGCGGCCTCCGCATAGGAGGAGAACCAGCGGTTGAGGTGAGAGCCGCCCACGGGGGCGAGCAGGTGCTCGAAGTCGAGCTCACGCACCTGCTTCAGCTCACCCCAGGTGGCGTGCCCCTGCTCACGCGCGACGACGGTCAGCGCATGCTTGCGCTGCACCGTCTCCTTGCGCGCGAGCACCTCACCCAAGGGCAGTCCCGCGAAGCCGGGCAGGACGCGCAGCCGCTCCGCGGCCCGGGCCGCGCGCGACGCATCCGCCGACGCCAGCTCCTTGAGCAGGAGCGACGCACGGACCTTGCATTCGTGGAGGGTGACGACGGTTCGCATGAAAAGTCCCTTGGCGTCGGCCCTCACCCGTTCGTGGGCCGTGGAAGGAACTCATCTGGAACTGTCGAACGGCGGAGAGAAGCGAGGGTGACGTCGTCTTTTCGGGCAGGCGCCCCTCGGCACCTGGGTGGGAGTTAACGAAGCGGACCGTCCCGGTGCAAGCGCTTTCAGACGTCCGTCGGGCCAGACGCCAAGGCCTCGCCTGCCCGGTGGGATGGCTTGCAAGAGCAGTCCAGGCATCCGTGCGCGGCGCAGCTGCCGCAGCTTCGCTCCAGTTGCTTCTTCAACGCCTGGCGGGCCCGGTGGAGCCGCACGCCCGCGTTGTTCGCGGTGATGCCCGCCTCGCGCGCCACGTCCGGGACACCGCGCTCCGCCAGGTCCACCTTCCGCAGGATGTCGGCGTACTCCGGCTTGAGCGTGGGCACCAGCTCACCCACGCACGCGCAGACGGCTTGCTTCAGCTCCGTGTCCACCATGGCCCCCTCCGCCTCCTGCGCCTCGCGCTCCAGCGCGCGTCCCTCCGCCGCCTGGCGCCGGTAGTGGTCCACCAGCGCGTTGCGCAGCAGCCGGTAGAACCACGCCACCGCGCCCTCGCCCTCCTTCAGCGCGCCGCCCTTCTCCAGCGTCCTCACGAACGCGGCCTGGAGGATTTCCTCCGCGATGGCGCGGCTGCCCACGCGCCGCTCCAGGAAGGCGAGGAACTGGCGGTGGTTGTCCACCAGCGTACGCACCACCTCGTCACCCAGCTGTCCGGTCTCCGTCACGCCGCGCTCCTTTCCCACCCGTCATCTGCACATTCCGGCCCCATGTTTTCAACGCCTTGGCGCCGGCACCCGCCCCGGGCACCGGGCATTCCCGCCAAACCCTGACGTGAATGGAAGCTGCCGTGACGGAAGCGAAACCACACGAGGCATTGACAGACACCCGGGTCCACGCTTATTTCGTGCGCAGCATCAAGAGCGGCCGCCGCCTCGCGCGGTGGCCCGACAACCTGGAGTCGGACCTCCAAGGTGTCCAAACGATGCGGTTCGAGGAGCAGGGGCTCCCCGAGCAATCCAAGCGTCCGAAGCCGGAGGGCTCCCTCCCGCTTCGGTGAGAGAGGACCTCCGTGGTTCCATCCACCTGCTCCGCACCCGCACCGTTGACCGCCGCGCCTGTGTTGTCCGTGCTTTGCCGCGCGCGCGCCATGCATCGAATGCGCTGGCCCGGCGGCACGCACTAGTCCGCCAGGGCTCCCACTCCAACCCCTTCATTCTTCCCTCCGTGGGCGCTCGCGCGCCGCGTCTGGCCGGCGTGTGTCCGGCACAGGGCGCCGCGTCTGCCCTTCCCTTTCGAATCAGGGCCCGCCGGCCCCCTCGAGGTTCTTCGATGAGCAGCACGTCCCTGCAGGTGATGAAGTTCGGTGGCACGTCCGTGGGCTCGCCCACGCGGCTCCGCCAGGTGGTGGAGCTGATTGGCAAGCACGCGCGGCAAGGCCCGCTGGCAGTGGTCGTCTCCGCGATGGGCGACACCACGGACTGGCTGCTGGACGCGGCCCGCCTCGCCACCGAGGGTGACCTGGAAGGCGCGCTCGCGGTGGCCACGCGCATCGCCGACCTCGCGAAGGCCAACGCCGCGGCGCTGGCGCCCGGACAAGCCACCGCGCTGGCCGAGCGTGTCGACGGGCTCGTCGCGCCGCTGCGCCAGTTGCTCCATGGCGTCTCACTCACGCGAGAGTGCTCCGCCCCCACGAGAGACCGGGTGCTGTCGTTCGGTGAGCTGGTGTCCGCCACGCTGCTGGCGGAGCTGCTCACGGCCCATCGCACGTCCGCCACCTTCCGTGACGCGCGGCAGCTCCTGGTGACGGATGACCGCTTCGGCGCGGCGCGGGTGGACCTGGTTCGGACGCGGGAGCGACTCCAAGCCGCCCGAGAGACGTGGGGCGCTGAGGTGCCCGTGCTCCCCGGCTTCATCGCCGCCACGCCGGATGGACGCACCACCACGCTGGGCCGCAACGGCTCCGACTACACCGCGGCGCTGGTGGCCCAGGGCCTGGGCGCGTCGGAAGTCACGGTGTGGACGGACGTGCTCGGCCTGCACACCGCCGACCCGGAGCTGGTCACGGATGCCTACCCCGTGGCGCACCTCACCCATGGCGAGGGCCTGGAGCTGGCGGCGGTGGGCGCCCGCATGCTGCACCCGCGCACGATGATTCCGCTCATCGAGTCCGGAATCTCCCTGCGCATCCGCAACACCATGGAGCCGGAGCACCCGGGCACGCTCATCGACGCCATCGGTTCGCGCGACGGCCAGCGTCCCGCCTGCATCGCGACGCGCGAGGACCTGGCGCTGCTCGGCATCGAGGTGCGCAAGCTGTCCGACCAGTTCCAACTGGGAGAGCGCGTGCTGGCCGCGCTGCGAGAAGCGCGCGTCACGGTGTGGATGACCGCGCAGTCCGCCAATGGCCAGTCACTGGCCGTCGTCGTGCCTCGCCCCGACGCGGAGCACGCGCGGTCCGTGCTCGCCACCGAGCTGGCGCAGGAGCTGTCACGCCGCGAAGTGGAACCGCTGGAGGTCCGCCAGCCGGTGACGCTGCTGACGCTGGTGGCGGAGACCATGGGTCACGGCGTCAACGTGGCCGGGCGCTTCTTCAGCGCGCTGGGCGCGGTGGGCGTCAACGTGCGCGCCAGCGCCCAGGGTGCCAGCTCCCGCTCCCTTTCGTGTGTCGTCGACGCGGCGGACACCGCCGTCGCCGCGCGCACCACGCACGCGGCCTTCAACCTGGCCCACCAGCAGGTGAGCCTCTTCGTCCTCGGCCGAGGCACGGTGGGCGGACAACTGCTGGCCCAGCTGCGCGCCCAGCAGGCGCTGCTCCGGGACAGGCACGGCATCGCGCTGCGCGTCGTGGGACTGGCGGACAGCAAGCGCGCGCTCTTCGACGCGGCGGGGCTCACGCTCGACGGCGTGGAGGCGCGGCTCGAAGGCGTGACGCCCGAGGCGCCCCAGGCGCGCACCCTGGTCCCCTTGTTGGACGCGCTCCGGCGGCTGCCCGTCCCCATCCTGGTCGACTGCACCGCCGCGGGCGGGCTGGAGGCGCTCTACACGGAGGCCTTCCAGCGCGGCATCCACGTGGTGGCGGCCAACAAGAAGCCGCTGGCGCTGCCGTGGGAGGCCCGCGAAGCGCTGGTGGACACGGCGCGCCGCAACCACGTCGCGTACCACTACGAGACGACGGTGGCGTCCAGCCTGCCCGTCATCGACACGCTGGCGAACCTGGTGCGCACCGGTGACACCGTTCGCCTCATCACCGCGTCCCTGTCCGGCAGCCTGGGCTTCATCTGCAACGAACTGACGGCTGGCGTGCCCCTGTCCCGGGCCGTCCGCACCGCTCGGGAGCGCGGCTTCACGGAGCCGGACCCTCGCGAGGACTTGAGCGGCACGGACGTTGCGCGCAAGGCGCTCATCCTCGCTCGGGAGCTGGGCCTGCCGCTCTCCCTGTCGGACGTGGCGCTGGAGCCCTTCGTCGCCACAGACGAGTGCGCCAGCGTGGACTCGTTCTTCCAGGTGCTCGCCACGCAGGACGCGGCCTACGCGGAGCGTGTGGCCCGCTGCCGCCACGCCGGCACCGTGCTGCGCTACCTGGCACGCATCGACCCATCGAAGGCGGGCACGGGCAGTCCCGTCATCCGCGTGGGCCCCGTCGGCGTCGAAGCGGGCCACCCCGCGGCGGACCTCCGCGGCTCCGAGTCCTTCGTCTCCTTCACCACCACCCGCCACAGCGACTTCCCGCTCACCGTCCGGGGCGCGGGCGCGGGCGGCGCCGTCACCGCGTCCGGCGTGCTGGCGGACATCCTCCGCATCTCCCAGACGCTGCGCGGTCGCTGAGCGCGCCACCGAAAGGGTCCTCTCATGAAACTCGCCACCGCTCTCGTCCACGCCGGCGTGCGCCGCGACCCCTCCACCGGCGCGGTCGCCGTCCCCATCTACCAATCCGCCACCTTCCAGCACCCCGCGCTCGGGCAGTCCACCGGCTACGACTACTCGCGCACGCGAAACCCCACCCGCTCCGCGCTGGAAGATGCGCTGGCGCAACTGGAGGGTGGCAGCCGGGGCCTGGCCTTCAGCTCCGGCATGGCGGCGCTGCACTGTGCCCTCCAGCTCTTCGGCCCGGAGGACCACGTCCTCCTCACCGAGGACCTCTACGGCGGCACCTACCGGCTGGTGGACCGCATCCTCCACGTCCCCTGCACCTTCGTGGACACCTCGCGCCCCAGCGCCGTGCGGGACGCGCTGCGCCCCAACACCCGCGCCATCGTCGTGGAGACGCCCACCAACCCCATGATGCGCACCGCCGACCTCTCCGAACTGGCGGCCATTGCCCGCAAGGCCGGGGTGCTGCTCATCGTCGACAACACCTTCCTCACGCCGTGGCTCCAGCGCCCGCTGGAGCTGGGCGCGGACATCGTCGTGCACAGCGCGACGAAGTACCTGGCCGGACACAACGACGTCGTCGCGGGCGCGCTGGTCGTCAAGGACGCCGCGTTGGGCGAGCGACTCGCGTACCTCCAGAACGGCATCGGCGCGATTCTCGGTCCGCAGGACGCGTACCTCGTGATTCGCGGCCTGAAGACGCTGGCCCTGCGCATGGAGCGGCACCAGGCCAACGCGCGGGAAGTGGCCGCGTGGCTGCGCGCCCACCCGGGCGTGGAGCGCGTCTTCTATCCCGGCGTGGGCGGGATGCTGTCCTTCACCGTCGCCCATGTGGCCCTGGTGCCCCAGGTGCTCGCGTCCGTGCAGTTGTGTCTCTTCGCCGAGTCGCTCGGCGGCGTGGAGACGCTCATCACCTACCCCACCACGCAGACCCACGCTGACATCCCCGCCGAGCGCCGGGAGGCGCTGGGCATCTCCGACCGGCTGCTCCGGCTCTCCGTAGGAATCGAGGACTCCCATGACATCATCGCCGACCTGGCCCACGCGCTTCGCGACCCGTCTGCTGCACACGGGGCATGAGCAGGACCCCGTCACGGGCGCCGCCGCTGTCCCCATCTACCAGGTGTCCATGTTCGACCAGCCGGGCCTGGAGACGCCCGGCGAGTTCGACTACGCGCGCTCCGGCAATCCCACGCGCAAGGCCCTGGAGGGCGTGCTCGCTGCGCTGGACGAAGGCCACGCGGCCTTTGCCTTCGGCTCTGGCATGGCCGCCGTGTCCAGCGTGCTGATGCTCTTCAGCGCGGGGGACCACGTCGTCGTGACGGATGACTGTTACGGCGGCACCTACCGGGTGCTCACACGCGTCTTCAGCCGCTTCGGCCTGCAAGCCACCTTCGTGGACACCAGCGACCCGGACGCCGTGCGCGCAGCCCTCCGCCCCAACACGCGGGCGCTGCTGGTGGAGAGCGTGAGCAATCCCTTCCTCAAGCGCACCGACATCCCCGCGATGGCGCGGGTGGCCCAGGCGCATGGGGCGCTGCTCATCGTGGACAACACGTTCCTGTCCCCGGCCCTCTCGCGTCCGCTGACCGAGGGCGCGGACATCGTCATCCACTCCGCCACCAAGTACCTCGGCGGCCACAGTGACGTCGTCGCCGGGGCGGTGGTGGTGAAGACGCCCGCGCTCGCGCAGGAGCTCGGCTTCCTCCAGAACGCGGTGGGCGCGGTGCTGGGCCCCCAGGACTGCTTCCTCCTCCAGCGGGGCATCAAGACGCTGCAGGTCCGCCTGGAGCGACAGGTGCGCACGGCGGGAGCCCTGGCGAAGTGGCTCACCGAGCGGCCGGAGGTGCGGCGGGTCTTCTATCCCGGCACGGGCGCGGTGGTGTCGTTCCGGCTGGCCCAGGACACGCTGGCGGCGCCCTTCGTGGAATCGCTCCAGCTTCCCCTGCTGGGCGTTTCGCTGGGCGCGGTGGAGAGCATCGTCACCGTCCCTGCGCGGCACTCCCACGCCTCCGTCCCCATCGCCGAGCGGGAGCGCCGAGGCATCACTGACGGACTCATCCGCTTCTCGGTGGGACTGGAGGACCTGGAGGACCTGCAAGAGGACTTCGTGCGGGCATTCACGCAGGCAGACCGCGCGGCGGCATAGGCCGTCAGGTTGACATGGCGCGTCGGCTCCATTACCTGTCTGTGCCGATGCTCGCTGGTTGCGCCATGTTCGGATTCTGTCGCGGAGGCATGTGTTGTCATGCCCCCACGGGTCCGTCCGTTCGCGCGCGCTGAGCCTCCCTCACGAAACGAACCGACGTTCATCCCGGCCCGTTGCCTGCTTCGTCCAGGCACGGGCCGTCCTTCGCGCACCTCGTGCGAGCCCCCGTCCCACCTTCGCAGTCCCCAGGAGCAGTCCATGCGCGGCACCCCGGACACGAATGAGCAGCGGCCCCCTGGGCCCGCGCGAGCCACGCCCAGCCGGAGCGCCACGCCGTGATTGCGTTTCGCGGAGTCAGCAAGGTCTACACGGCGGGCGGGCGGGAGGTCGCGGCGCTGAGGAACGTGTCGCTCCGGGTGGAGGCCGGTGAAATCCACGGCGTGCTGGGACAGAGCGGCGCCGGCAAATCCACGCTCATCCGCTGCGCCAACCTCCTGGAACGCCCTACCGAGGGCTCCGTCTCCGTCGACGGACAGGACTTGCTGGCCCTCAGTCCGGAGGCACTGCGCAAGGCTCGCCAGGGCATCGGGATGATCTTCCAGCACTTCAACCTCTTCGGCTCGAAGACGGTGGCGGCGAATGTCGCGTACCCGCTGGAAGTGGCGGGCGCCCCACGCGGGGCCATCCGCGAGCGCGTGGAGGAGCTGCTGTCGCTCGTGGGACTGTCCGACAAGGCGCAGGCCTACCCTTCGCAGCTCTCCGGCGGACAGAAGCAGCGGGTGGGCATCGCGCGGGCGCTGGCGCCCCGGCCTCGCGTCCTGCTTTCCGACGAGGCCACCTCCGCGCTGGACCCGGAGACGACGCGCTCGGTGCTGGGGCTGCTGCGTGACATCAACCAGAAGCTCGGCGTGACGCTGCTCCTCATCACCCACCAGATGGACGTGGTGAAGGCCATCTGCGACTCGGCGTCGGTGCTGGAGCGGGGGCGGCTCGTGGAGCAGGGCAAGGTGACGGAGCTGCTCGCCCATCCCAGCACCCGGCTGCATCAACTGTGCTTTCCCGCCTTCGCACCGCCGACGGACACGCCCTCGGGCCGCCGCGTGGCGCTGACGCTCGCGGGCGAGCACGCCCGGCGGCCCCTCCTGGGCACCCTGGCGCGCCAGTTCGACGTGGACGCCCTGCTGGTGGAAGGCGCCATGGAGCGCGTGGGCAACACCCGCGTGGGGAGGCTCCTCGTCGACCTCCAGGGTTCCGCCGATGCCGTGAGCCAGGCACTCGCCTACCTGCGCGAGCAGGGACTGACGCTCGAGGAGGCCGCACATGGATAGCCAGCTTCCGCGCCTGCTGGGCGTGGCCACCGGTGAGACGCTCTACATGACGTCCGTGGCCGCGGCGCTCGTCCTCCTCGCGGGACTGCCCTTGGGCGTGCTGCTGGTCGTCACGGACCGGGGTGGCCTGTGGGAACGTCCGGCGCTGAACCGGGTGCTTGGTACGCTCGTCAACGTGGGCCGCTCCGTGCCGTTCATCATCCTCATGGTGGCCATCGTCCCGCTCACCCGCCTGCTGGTGGGCACCACCATCGGCACCACCGCCGCCATCGTTCCCCTGGTCGTGGCAGCCATTCCCTTCATGGGCCGCGTCGTCGAGCAGAGCCTCCGCGAAGTGGACGCCGGGCTGGTGGAGGCCGCCATCGCCATGGGCTCTACCCACCGCCGCATCGTCTTCCACGTCCTCATTCCGGAGGCGCTGCCGTCGCTCGTGCGCGGCACCGCGCTCGTCATCATCAGCCTGCTGGGTTACAGCGCCATGGCGGGCGCGGTGGGCGGCGGCGGCCTGGGCGACCTCGCGGTGAAGTACGGCTACATGCGCTTCCGCACCGACGTCATGTTGGGCTGCCTGGTCGTGTTGCTGGTGCTGGTGCAGCTCGTCCAATGGCTGGGTGACGCGCTGGCCTCCCGCTTCGACCACACCGGCGCGCGCTCGTCGCGCTGACGCGCCCTCTCCTCCCCGTTGTCACTGGAGTCTTCCGACATGAAGTCCCCCTCTCGTTCCCTGCTCACCCCGCTGCTGCTCTCCGTGACGCTGCTGCTCACGGCCTGCCAGAAGCAGGAGGCGTCCTCGGGCGAGTCCTCCGGCATCCGCACGTTGAAGGTCGGCGTCAACCCGGTGCCCCACGGAGAGATTCTCCGCGCCGCCGCCGCCGTGGCCCTGCGCGAGGGCGTGCGCGTGGACGTGGTGGAGTTCACCGACTACGTCCAGCCGAACATCGCGCTGTCGGACAAACAGCTCGACGCCAACTACTTCCAGCACGTGCCCTACCTGGAGCGCTTCGCTGGAGACAGGAAGCTCACGTTGACGAGCGCCGGCCCGGTGCACCTGGAGCCCCTGGCACTCTACTCCACGAAGTTCCGTCAGCTCGCGGAGCTGCCGGAGGGCGCGCAGGTGACGTTGCCCGCAGACCCCAGCAACCTGGCGCGGGCGCTGCGCCTGCTCGAAGCCCAGGGCCTGCTGCGCCTGCGCGAGGACGCGGGCGCCACGGCGACGGTGCGGGACGTGGTGGGCAACCCGCGCAAGCTCGACCTGCGGGAGATTGATGCGGAGCAGCAGCCCCGCACGCTGGAGGACGTGGCCGCCGCCGTCATCAACGGCAACTACTTCCTGGAGGCCCAGAAGCACCTGAAGCTGGACGCGAAGGTGCTGGCCCGCGAGGCGGCGCGGGAGAACCCCTACGCCAACGTGCTCGCCGTGCGTCAGGGTGACGAGCAGCGCCCCGAGGTGCGCACGCTGGTGAAGGCGCTCCAGTCCGACGACGTGCGCCGCTACATCGAGTCCACCTCCGGCGGCGCGGTGGTGCCCGCCTTCTGACGGATGCCACGTCTTCCTTGCGCGCCGTGCCCGGTCCGAGCATGACAGGGGCACGCGCGCGGGGCCCTCCCAGCCCCGCCAGACGAGGGAGCGAGCACATGGCCTTGCGGTTCAAGAACCTCGATGGCAGCGGACCGCAGCCGTTCAGCAGCATCTTCAAGTGGGCCGTGGCCGACAAGCTCGCCGGCCGCCGCCGCAAGGCCCCGGCCCGCGCCGAGGTCCCCCGCGTGGAGCCCGACCTCGCGCTGCTCGCCACGCCGCCCGCGACGGGAGAAGGCGCGCGGCTGACGTGGCTGGGACATGCGAGCTGGCTCGTGCAGTTGGATGGACTGTCGCTGCTCATCGACCCGGTGCTGCGCGACGCCATCAGCGGCGTCATCCGGCGCAACGTCCCGCCCGGCGTCCCCCTGGAGAAGCTGCCGCCCATCACCGCCAGCCTCGTCTCCCACAACCACTACGACCACCTGGACCTGCCCACGCTGGAGAAGGTGGGCGCGCCCATCGTCACCGGCCTGGGCCATGCGCCGGTGTTCCGGGGCTCGGGCCTGGGCGTCACGGAGCTGGACTGGTGGCGCTCCACGCAGGTGGGCGCTGTCACGGTGCACTTCGTCCCCTCGCAGCACTGGAGCCGCCGCGGCCTCAACGACGTCAACGAGATGCTGTGGGGCGGCTTCGTCATCGAAGGCTCCAGCGCCCGCGTCTTCCACTCCGGCGACACCGCCTACTTCGAGGGCTTCAAGGAGATTGGCCTGCGCTACCCGGGCATCGACGCCGCGATGCTGCCCATTGGCGCGTATGACCCGGCCTGGTTCATGCGCCGTCAGCACATGAACCCCGAGGAAGCCGTGCAGGCCTTCGAGGACCTGGGCGCCGCGCGCTTCCTGGCCATGCACTGGGGCACCTTCAAGCTCACCGACGAGCCGCTCGACGAACCGCCCCGCCGCCTGGACGCGGAGTGGACCCGGCGAGGACTGGCGCGTGAGCGCGTCGAAGTGCTGCCGGTAGGTGGAACACTCACCGTGCGCCACGGTTGAAACCCACCAGGGGCTATGTTGTGGGAAGGGCATGCTCCTGCCCACCCTCCTCGCCATGACGCTGCATCAGGCACCGTCGTCCCTCACCACCGTCTCCGAACAGAGCGGCTGGACGCGCACGGGCCGCTACCCGGAAGTGGAGTCCCTCTGCCGCGCCTTCCCCAAGGCGTTCCCCGGCAAGGTCCGCTGCGACACGATTGGCACCACGCCGGAAGGCCGGCCGCTGCTCGCGCTCGTCGCCAGCGCGGATGGCACCCTCACGCCCGCCGCCGCGGCGCGCAAGCAGCGCCCCGTCGTCTTCTTCCAGGGCGGCATCCACTCCGGTGAGATTGACGGCAAGGACGCTGGCTTCTGGCTGCTGCGCGACCTGCTCGCCGGGAAGGAGCAGCCCGGCGTCCTCAAGCGCGTCACCGCCGTCTTCGTCCCCGTCTTCAACGTGGACGGCCATGAGCGCTTCGGCCCCAACCACCGCCCCAACCAGAACGGCCCCGAGGAGATGGGTTGGCGCGCCACCGCGCAGAACCTCAACCTCAACCGCGACTACGCCAAGGCGGAGGCCCCGGAGATGGTGGCCCTGCTGAAGTACCTCCACGCGTGGGACCCGCTCGTCTACGCCGACCTGCACGCCACCAACGGCGCCAAGTTCGAACATGACGTGTCCGTGAGCATCGAGCCGCAGAAGTCCGGACCGGCCGCGCTGCGCGAGCTGGGCGTGAAGCTGCGCGAGGAGCTCTTCACCGAGCTGGAGTCCCAGCGGCACCTGCCCGTGCCCTTCTACCCGTCCTTCATCGAGGACGATGACCCCAGCTCCGGCTTCGCCTACGGTGTGCCGCCGCCGCGCTTCAGCCATGCCTACTGGGCCGCGCACCGCCGATTCGGTGTGCTGGTGGAGACGCACTCGTGGAAGCCCTATGCGGAGCGCGTGAGGGCCACGCGGAATGTCGTGGCCAGCCTGCTGCGGCTGGTGGCTCGTGACGGCGCCGCCCTGCGCGCGGCGGTGAAGGCAGCGGACGCGGCGGACGCGGCCGGCAAGACGCGCGAGGTGGTGCTCGCGTGGAAGAACACGGAGCAGAAGCGGACCATCGACTTCCGGGGCTACGCCTATGAGCGGGGCGCCTCCGACGTGTCCGGCCAGACGTGGATTCGCTACGACGACACGAAGCCCCAGGTCTGGAAGGTGCCCTACTTCGAGGAGATTCAGCCCGCGCTCACCGCCTCGCTGCCCGCGGGGGGCTACCTGGTTCCGCCCGCGCACGCCGCCTGGGTGGAAACGAAGCTGGCCGCGCACGGCCTGCGCTCGCAGCGCCTCTCCAAGCCCGTGGCCAGCGCGGCGGTGGAAAGCTTCCGCGCCACCGAGGCGAAGTGGAGCAGCCAGTCCGTGGAGAACCGGCAGACGCTCAACGTGAAGGGCGCGTGGGAGCCGCAGTCACAGGCGCTCCCCGCGGGCACGCTGTACGTGCCGGTGGCGCAGGAGGGCGTGGAGCTGGTGGCGCACCTGTTTGAGCCCACGGGGCCGGACTCGCTGCTGTCCTGGGGCTTCTTCAACGCCCACTTCGAGCAGAAGGAGTACGTGGAGGACTACGTGCTGGAGCCCTTCGCGCGGGAGCTGCTCGCGAAGGACGCTTCGGTGAAGGCGGAGTGGGAAGCGAAGTTGAAGGACCCGGCCTTCGCCAAGGACGCGCGCGCCCGCCTGCGCTTCTTCTATGAGCGCCACCCGGCCCGCGACGTCCAGCTCCGCGTCTACCCCGTGCTGCGCATCCAGGCCGCGCCCCAGGGGCTGGCGGCGGTGAAGCCCGCGAAGCCGTAGGAAGCCTGGCCATGAAATGAAGACGCCCCGGAGCCAGCAGGCCCCGGGGCGTTTTTCATTCAGCCCTGCTGACTCCGGCCTCCTTCTTCAACGAAGGCCGGAGCGCTTCCGCATCATCAGCCGATGATGCCTTCGCAGGCGCAGTAGCTCTGGTTGCAGACCGCGTTCGGACCGCAGCCGCCGCAGTCCGACTTACAGGCACAGGCGCACGTGTTGGGGTCCGCCTGGTACCGGTCACCGCAGTTCAGCGCGGCCGTGTCACACACGCAGCCGCACGCGTCCTGGCTGAACGTGAAGCCCGGCGCGCAGGTGGCCGTCTGGGCACACGTGCACGAGCAGGTGTCCGTGTTGCACGTCTCGTAGGTGCCGCACGTGCCGCCGCAGTCCGGCGCGCAGGTGAAGGCGCACACCGCGGGGTCCGTGTTGCACACCTGGCCCGGGTCACCGCCGCCGCCGCAGTCCGCCGGGCACTCGCACTGGTCCGTGGTGCGGTTGCACGTCAGCTTGCCTTCGCAGAAGTCCGGGTCGTTCGGGTCGTGGTACGGGTCCGCCGCGCACGGCGCGGGGATGCCGTTCGGGTTCGTCGTGCGGTCCGTCCAGTAGCGGTAGGACAGCGCCGCCTGGGTGGTCCCCGCGTTCTGCGGGCGGCACCCGCCGTAGAAGGACACAGCGCGGCTGATGCCGTCCACGTCGAAGCCGTGCGTGCGGCTGCGCGGCAGGTCTCCCGGCGTGGGGCACTGCGACGCGTTCGCCACCGCGTCCATGGCCACCTTCAGCGAGGCGCCGATGGGCGGCTTCTGCGTCCGGTAACCCACCGACGCGATGACGCTATCGATGATGGCGTTGATGGTGGTGGTGATGGCGTTCGAGTCCCGGATGCTGCCGTACACGCCGCCGGTGGCCTGGATGATGTCCAGGTGCCGCGGGTTCCGGGGGTCTTCCTGGGTCTGGCACCAGGTGCTGGTGTCGTTGGTGGCATTCTCGTGCGGGCAGAGGATGCCGTGCACGTCGATGGGCTGGTTCAGCGGGTTGCGGTTCGTCCCCGAGGTGTTGCCCGTGCCCAGGAAGTACTGGGCGTAGGTGTCGATGCTGTCGGTGGACTGGTCCCGCGTGTCCGTCAGGATGACGACCACGACCTTGGCGCCCGTGCGGAAGCGCGTCTCCGCCGTGCCACCGGATGAGCCCAGCAGGTTGATGACGGCGCGAGCCGCATCCAGCGGACGCTCCGTACCGTTTCCGCTCTGCCCCACCCAGCACTGCGAGTTGGACGAGCAGGTGGTGGGCTGGGTCCCCGTGGGGATGGTGACGGTGGTGCACTGGCCGTTGTTGCCGCAGGTGCTGTTCTGCGTCAGCCACGCCCGGAACTGGTTGATGTTCTGCGTGAAGCCACGCAGCAGCCCCGAGTTCGAACCACTGCCATAGGTATAGGTGGTGCTCACCATCGCCAGGCGATAATCCAGCGTCGCGTTGGCCAGCTTGGCCGCCACGGCCGAGGCCGCGTTGGCCAGCGACTGCTGCGACGAGGCCATGGAGCCGCTGTCGTCCACCACGAAGAGGAAGTCCACCACCGCCTGCCGCACGGTGAACTTCTCGCACTGCACCGCGTCCGCGTCACCGAACTGCGCCAGCGCCGAGCCACCCGCCGTGTCCGCCGTCGTGAAGAGGCTGCCCGCCTCGTTGTAACGAGACGTCGGGGTGATGGCCATCACCACCACCACGCTCTGGTCGGAGCGGTGCACGTACTGCGCCTGCATGGTGAAGGGCCCGGTGATGCCGGCCGTTCCCGTCAGCTCTCCCGTGCTTCCGGGCACCAGCGAGCGGGTCAGGGTGTTGGTGAACGTCTTCAGGTCCGCGCTACCCGACAGGGCGTAGCGCGCCGACAGCGCGGCGTAGCCGTCCCAGGTGGTGAAGGTCTGCTGGAAGTCACGCGTGGCGGAGTTGAACGACGCGGAGCGGATGCCCGCCTCGTCGTTCGTGGGGTTGGACGACGTGCCCACGCGGCCGCGCTTGTACGCAATCAGCGTCACCTGCTTGGTGGCGTCCCAGCCGATGATGCCCACCGCGTTGTTGCCATCGCGGATGGTGCGCAGGTTGGCGTCCGTGAAGGTGGAGGGCAGCGCCAGCCGCAGGTCCGCGCCGTTCTCTTCCTTGAAGGTGACGGTGCGCAGGTTGGACGTGCGGCAGGCCTGGCCCGCCGGCGTGGTGGCCGCGCCGTCGGAGGAGTCGTTCGGGTTCAGCTCGCCCGCGTCCACGCGCCCGTTCTGGTTGGCGTCCTCCGCGCCGTCCTGGATGCCGTCACCGTCGCTGTCGGGGTTCGTCGGGGACGTGGTGGTGGTCGGGTCCGCGTCGCCCACGTAGCCACAGTTCTGACGCGGCGCCTGCGCCGTCGTCACACCCAGCTCCAGGCCGTCCAGCAGGCCGTCACCGTCCGTGTCGGGGTTGGTCGGGTCCGTCTCGCCCGGGTCCACGCGGCCGTTACCGTTGGTGTCCTCACCGCGGAAGCCATTGCGACCCGGGCCGTCCTGGAGACCGTCGCAGTCGGTGTCCGCCAGGCGGGGGTCCGTCTCACCAGCGTCCACGCGGCCGTTGCGGTTCTTGTCCTCGACACCGTCCTGGATGCCGTCACCGTCCGTGTCGGCGTTGTTCGGGTCCGTGCCCGTCGCAACCTCCACCGAGTCCGGGATGCCGTCGAAGTCAGCGTCCGGAATCGACGCGGCGCAGTCCGCCACGCGCGGGTCCGTCTCGTTGCCGTCCACGATGCCGTTGCGGTTGATGTCCTCGTCACCGTCGCTGCAGGTGTCGCCGTCCGAATCCGGGGCGAGCGGGTTGGTGCCGGTGCGCGACTCCAGGCCGTCATCCAGGCCGTCGCCATCCGTGTCGCGCTTGCGCGGGTCCGTCTCACCGGGGCTCACCACGCCGTTGCGGTTGGCGTCCTCCGCACCGTCCGACAGGCCGTCACCATCCGAGTCGATGGCGTTCGGGTCCGTCTCGCCCGGGTCCCTCCGGCCGTTGCGGTTGAGGTCCTCCAGGCCGTCCGGGATGCCGTCGCCGTCCGTGTCCGCCAGCACCGGCGAGGTGCGCGTGGTCGTGTCCTGGTCACCGGGGAAGTTGCAGCGGGGGTCGGGGCTCGAGGTGCGGCCCACCTCCACGCCGTCGCGGATGCCGTCGCCATCCGTGTCACGCAGGCCGGGGTTCGTCTTCGCGCCGCCGGGATAGATGGTCGCGAACTCCTCCGCGTCCGTCAGGCCGTCACAGTCGGAGTCCTTCGTCGAGTTGTCAGGGTCATCGATATCCGTGGGCACCAAACCCGGGTCTGGGTCCGGATCCGGAATCACGCCCGCGTCTTCTTCAAGCGGGCCGGCATCCGTACCGCCGTCCCCGTCGCCGCCGGGACCAGCATCGGTGTTCGGTTGTGGATTGGGGTCAGGGTCTTTCCCACCGCCGCAGCCAGTCAGCAACGACGCTGCCAGCAACGCGCAGGTGAAATACCTCATCAGGGAGTTGCGCATCGTCTTTGACTCCAATGACTCCGACTCCAGGTGGGGGGTGAGTCGAAGCAGACTTCCATAATAGAGAACAACGCGGGAGTTTCCGAGTACCTGTTCCCCTGGGGCAACTCTCAGTCGGGGTCTGAATGATCCCAGTCCAGTGACGTGGCTGGATTGCGCCCAGGCTGTTGGTAAACGGGGTTCGCGGGTTGAGAGGGCTCGGCTATCGTCGCACCCGTGCCCGTCTTCGGTCTTGCGGCATTGTGGAATGGCTCGGCTCCCCCGGAGCGCGTGGCGGCCTGGGTGGAAGGGATTGGCGAGGTGCTCACCTCCGCGCAGTCACTCCAGCTCATGGTGGCCCTGCGCCCCGAGGAAGCAGGCATTGAATTGAAGGTGGAGGCTCCAGGCTATCCACGCTCCGCCGTGGAGCGGCTCGCGGAGGACGCGAAGCGCAGCGGCGGCACGTTCGTGGAGCTGTGGCGTCTGCCCAAGGCGGAGCGAGATGCCTTTCGCGCGGCGGCCTTCGGAGGCGGCACCACCTTCCGGGGAGACGAATGCTCCGCCGCGGCGCGGGTGCTGCAACAGCACCTGGCTACGCTGCCTGTCAGCAGCGTGCGGCCCGCGGGGCCCACCGTGGGTGGCGCCGCGGCCTCCGTGCCTCCAACGAGCCCGAAGCCCGTGGAGGCGCCCGCTCCCTCTCCCAGCAACCAGACTCACCAGGTGCTCGTCCGCCCGCCGGAGGGGCCTCAGCGTCGCGGGCGCCGCTTCGCCGTGAAGCTGGAGATGGAGTTCCGGACCGAGTTGGACTTCGTGCGTGAGCACGCCCTCAACATCTCCAACGGCGGCCTCTTCGTGCGTACCGCGCACCGGCCCCTGCCCGACAGCGTCGTCACCGTGGACGTGAAGCTGCCCAACGGCGAACGCCTGCAAGGCGACGCGGTGGTGGTCCACGTGGTGGACGACCCGTACACGGGCGGCGTGGGCCTGGCGTTCCTCAACGATGACGCCACCTTCTCCCAGACGCTGGACGACTACCTGGCGAGCCTCGCGGGTGGCGTGGGCTGAACGTGATGGAGAACGTGCGGGAAATCTGGCCTCGCGACCATGGCCGCTTCCAACTGCTGTCCCGGCTGGGACGCGGCGGCATGGCGGAGGTGTTTCTCGCGCGGATGCAGCAGGGCCCACATGCCGGAGCGCAGGTGGCCCTCAAGCGCGTGCGTCCCGAGCGCATGAGAGACGCGGAGGCCCACGAGCAGCTCCTGCACGAAGCCGAGCTCGCCCGCTGCCTGCGTCACCCATACATCGTCGGCTTCGTGGAGTACGGCGAGCTGCCGGACGGTGGCTACCTGGCGCTGGAGTTGGTGGAAGGCCCCGACCTGGGCCGCGTGCTGGCGCGGTGCCGCCGTCGCCGCATCGAGCTGCCCATCGACATCTCCGTGCTCATCGTCCGGCAGGTGCTGGAGGCCCTGTCGCACGCGCACCATGCCGTCAGCACCACGGGCCGCCCCCTGGGCGTGGTGCACTGTGACGTGTCCCCGCACAACGTGCTGCTGTCCCGCACCGGTGAGGTGAAGCTGGCGGACTTCGGCGTGGCGCGCTCCCGCGCGGGCGCGGTGCAGGACATCCGGCGGCTGGGCAAGCAGCACTACCGCTCCCCGGAGCTGCTCGCGGGCGACGTGTCCGTGGCGGTGGACCTGTGGGCGACGGCGGTGCTGCTCTACGAGCTGCTGGCGCTTGAGTCGCCCTTCCCTTCCGGCCCGGAGGAGCAGGTGGAGTCCTCCATCCGCGGCGGCCGGGTGACGCCCGTACGCATGCGTGTGCCCGGCGTCCCCGACGCGCTGGCGCTGGTGCTGGACCGCGCGCTAGCGCCCGTCCCTTCGCAGCGCTTCGGCTCCGCGGAGCAGTTCGCCCGGGCCCTGGTGCCGCTGAGCGATGACCGCGTGGCCACGCCCCTGGCCGTGGCCGCGGTGGTGCGCGGGCTGATGGAGACCTGAGCCCGCCAGGGTCCGCTACGCCACCTCCTGCTGTCCCATGGAAGGAGGCACCATGCCCGGGTCGCCCTCCACCACCAGCCGGCTGCGCCCGCCGCCCTGCTTCACCACGCGCACCTGCACGCCGATGCGCTCCGCCATGCCGCTGACGTGCGAGATGATGCCCACCTGCCGGCCCGTGGCCTGGAGCGCGTCCAGCGTGGCCAGGGCCACCTCCAGCGTCTCCGGGTCCAGCGTGCCGAAGCCCTCGTCGATGAAGAGCGTCTCCACTTGCGTCGTCTCCGACGAAAGGGACGCCAGCCCCAACGCGAGCGCCAGGGACACCAGGAAGCTCTCACCGCCGGACAGGCTGGCCACGCTGCGGACCTCGTCGCCCATGTCCCCATCCACGATTTGGAGGTCCAGGTCGTGTCCGGGCACGCGCATCAGCCGGTAGCGCCGCGCGAGCTCCCGCAGGTGCGCGTTGGCATGCAGCAGCAAGGCGTCCAGCGTGAGGCTCTGGGCGAAGACCTTGAAGCGCTTGCCGTCGTGCGAGCCGATGAGGTCGCCCAGCACCTTCCACACCTCCGCCGCGCGGCGGCCCTCCTCCAGGGCCGCGGCCTCGGTGCCGTGCCGCGCCCGCGCCGTGTCGTCCGCCTCCAGGCGCGCGTGCAGCGCGGCCTCGGCATGACGACGGGCCTCGACCTCCGCGCGCAGCCGCTCACATTCGGCGCCCGCGTCCTGCTCGGAGAGCGCCGGAGGACCGGAGTCCTCGTGCCGCGCGCGACGCTCGCTTCGCTCCGCCAGCACGGCGGTCGCCTGGGCGAGCGCCTCGCGCAGGGCCGACAGTGCGCGAGCCTCGGCTTCGCGCCAGGCCGCGTCGAATGCCAGCAGCGTCCGCACGGCCTCCAGCGTGGTCCCACGCGCGGCGAGCAGCGTTGTCAGCGCGGCGCCTTCCGACTCACGCAAGGCCAGCGCCTCCGTCCTGGCGCGCACGGCATCCTCGGCACGCGCGGTGGCGACCTGCGCCGCCTGACGCGCCGCTTCGGCGCGCTCACGTGCCTGCTCGAAGGCCGACTCCGTGGCCTCCAGCCGTGCCTGGAGTTCGGCGCGGACCTCCGCCGTGGGACGGCCGTGCAGCAGAGCCGCGCGTGCGCGGGTCAGCTCGCCGCGCTCCTGCTCCTTGCGCACGGCGAAGGCTTGATGCTCCTCGGCGTGGCGGGTGCTCACCTCCACCAATCCCTGCGCCCGGGCGCGATGACGCTGCTCCTCGGCCTCGCGCTCCTCCGCCTTCAGCCGGGCCTCCTCCTTCCCCTTCCACATCACCACCCGCTCTCCACACTTGCGGCGGAAGGTGGCCGGGTCCTCCTCCAGCTTCCGCTCCCAGCCCACGTCCGCGGTGAAGACGGGTGACACCTCCGCGAGCGCCTGCCGCAACGTCTGCTCCGCGGTCTCGAGCCGGGCATGGACGTCCTTGAGCACCGACTCCGCGCGCGACAGCGCCTCCTCCGCCCGGCGCAGCGACTCCGCCGCCACCTCGCGCCGCGTGCGCTGCGTCTCCAGCGCCGCGCGGGCCTCTCGCGCGGTGCGGGCCAGTGACTCGTCGGCCTGCTCGTCGGCCTTCAGCGCCGCCAATTGCTCCGCGACCTCGGCACGCGCCGCGTCGAGCCACGCGCCCGCCTCGGGCGAGCCCCCCACGGCCGGTGGCGACGCGTCAGCGCCTCCGGCTCGCGCCGACGACCGCGCAGCCTCGGCGCCCCCGTCCGCACTGGACATTCGAGCGCTGCCATCGGACTCCGGCACGGAGGTGGTAACGGAGGACACTTCCGCGCCGGCTTCCCGGATGGACTCCAGCCACGAGGCACGGCCCTTCCGCCAGGCTTCGCCGTGCGCCTCCGCGCGAGCTTCCGCGGACTGACTGCGCGCCTCCGCCTGTCCGGCGCGCGCATTCGCCGCCGCGCGCCGAGCGCTCGCCGCCACCTCCGCCTGGGTGGCCGCGGTCCGCTCCTTCTCCAGCGTCTCCACGCGCGAAGCTGCTTCCGCGACCAGCCCATCGAGCGCGGACACCTCGCGCGCGTAGGGGTGCTCTTCCGCGCCACACAATGGGCACGGCTCACCGTCCTTCAGCAATGTACGGTGGGACGCATAGCCCTGCGTCGCCTGCGCCAGCGACAGCGAGCGCTGCGCCTCCTTGAGCGCGGCTTCCCCCTGCGTCCGCCGGGTCTCCGCCGCGCGCGCTTCCGCCGTCGCGGCCTCGACCTCCGCCTTCGCCGCCTTCACCTCCGTGCCCGCCTCGCGAGCCTCGGCCTCATCCGCGACGAGCCCCTCGTGAGCAGTCTTCAAGCCCCGCACGGCCTCCTGCCGCGCCAACAGGCGTTCACGCTGCGCCCGCCGCTGCGCGCCCGTCTCCGTCCCCACAGCCGCCTCGGCATGCGTCGCCGCGGCCAGGGCCATCTCCTCCGCACGGACCGCGGCATCCCGCTCCCCCCGCCGAAGGCCCACCGTCTCGCGCAGTCCCTCCACCTCACCGAGCAGCCGTCCGGACTCCTCACCCGCCTTGCGCCGCTCGCCCTGCGCCCCCTCGTAGCGCTCCAGCTCGCGATGCCAGCGCGGCCACTCGCTCGTGAGCGCGACCCAGTGCGCCTTCTCCGTCAGCCAGTGCCTCGCGGCCTCCCCCTTGTCCCGTGCCTCGGCCTCGCGCACGAGCACGGCATCCAGCTCCGCCTTCGCCTCCGATAGCGCCGCCTGGGACTTCTCCGCCCGCGCCCGCGCCTCACGCGCCTCCCGGGAGACACCTTCCAGCCGCGCATCCAGTCGCGCCGCCTCCTCCAGCGCGGGACGCGTCGCCACCTCCCGCTCCTGCGCCGCGGCGCGCGCGGTCTCCGCCTCCAGTTGCCCCACCCGCCGCGCCGAGACCTCCGACAGCGCCGTCTCCACCTCCGACGCCCGCGCCACCTGAGCCGCCTCCGCCTCCGCCCACCGACGCTCCGCGGCCTCCGCCGCCGCCACCGGCCCCCGGAAGGCCTCCGCCTCGCGGACCGCCTCCAGCCGTGCCGCGCGCGGCGCCGCCTCCTCCAGGGCCGTCCTGGCCGCCTTCGCCTTCGCCTCCGCCGCGAGTTCCGCCTCCCGCAGCCCCGCCCGCGCGACATGCCACGCCGCCGCGCCCTCCGCGTCCTTGAGCAGCGCCTCCACCGCCTGACGCGCCCGGGACTCCTCACCGAGCGCCGCCGCCGCCGCCGCGCGCTCCGCCTCTGGCATCAGGGCAATCGCCGCCAATCCCTGCGCCCGCTTCGCCAGCGACTCCTGCTCCGCCTTGTTCTTCTCATGCGCGGCCATGGACAGGCGGCTGTACACCTCCGTGCCCGTCATCCGCTCCAGCAGCTCCGCGCGCTCGCTGGCATCCGCCTTGAGGAAGGCCGCGAACTCGCCCTGCGCCAGCAGCGCCGAGCGACGGAACTGGTCGAACGACAACCCCAGCCGCTCCTGGATGGCGGCCAGCACTTCGCCCTTGGTGCGGCCCGTGAGCTGCCCGGTGACCACGTCCATCAACTGCATTTCCTGGGGCCGGAAGCGCCCCTCGGCGCGGTTGCGCGCGCGCCACACGGACCAGCGCGCCCGGTAGCGCCGCCCGTCCTTGCCCAGGAAGTCCACCTCCGCGTAGCCCTCGCCCGCGCCCCGGCGCAACATGCCGCGCACGTCGTAGGCGGACAGCCGCGCGTCCTCGTCCTCGTCCGCGCGGCCCACCGGCGCGCCGCCACGTCCCCCCAGCCGGGGCGTGCGGTCGAACAGCGCCAAACACAGGGCATCCAGCAACGTGCTCTTGCCCGCGCCCGTGGCGCCGGTAATCGCGAACAGGCCCAGCCGGTCCAACGGCGGCTGGTCCAGCGCCAGCGCGAAGTCCCCCGCGAAGCTCGTCAGGTTGGAACCGCGAATCGCGAGCACCTTCACGGCGACTCCTCCTGCACGTCGGTCAGCAACGTATGGAATGCCTCCAGCAGCGCCGGTGCGGGTGGCTCCTCGAAGTCACGGGCGTAACGCGCGCGGAACACATCCTCGGGCGTGCGTTCCTTCAGGGAGAGGCCCGGCTGCACCTCCGCCAGCGCACCTCCCGTCCCGGTATAGGCGGGCGTCAGCTTCACCAGTCGCGCCGCCTTCCCCTCCAGCACCTTCTCCACCTTCTGCCGCAGCGCGGGCTCCGGCCGGGGCAACGACACGCACACCTCCAGGTAGGGCCGCCGCCACTCCAGCGTGTCCGCGTCGTGTGCCGGCAAGCCCTCCAGTTGCGTCAGCACCGCGTCCAGGGGCGCCGCGTCCCGCGAAGGGACGCGCACCATGTCCGTGGTCCGGGGCACGGGCAGGGATTGCACCTCGCGCAGCGCGTCGCCTTCCAGCTCCACCAGCAGCACCTGATGCCGGTAGCCCGCCTCCGACAGCGACAGGGGCAACGGCGAGCCGCTGTAACGCACCCCCTCGCGTCCGCCCACCCGCTGGGCCTTGTGCAGATGCCCCAGCGCCGCGTAGGCCACGTCGTCCGGGAACAGGTCCGCGGGCAGCGCGTGCTGGTTGCCACCGAGAATCTTCCGCTCGCTCAACGCGGACAGCTCCGTGCCCGTCATGTAGCAATGCCCCATGGCCACCAGCGCCTGTCCCGCCTGACGCCTGCGCCGCGCCGCGGCCAGCACCTCCGCGTACACCGCGCGCACACCCTCCACCAGCCGGTCTCCCATGTCCCCGGGCACGGGCGGCAGGTCCGAGGGACGCAGATACGGCACCGCCGCCACCCACGCCCCCACCCGTCCCTTCGCGTCGTGCAGCGGCACCAGCAGTCGCTCCTGGTCCATGGCGCCTCGGGCTCGCGGCAGTCCGCCCACCACGTGCACGCCCAGCGCCGCGAACAGCGGGTCCGGCGCGTCCAGCCGCGCCGCGGAGTCGTGGTTGCCACCAATCACCACCACGTCCAGCCGAGGCATCCGCCGCCGCGCCTTCGCGACGAACTGGTACCAGGCCGCCTGCGCCTCCGCGCTGGGGTTCGCCGTGTCGAAGATGTCCCCGGCCACCAGCAGCGCGTCCACGGACTGCGCTTCCAGGGTCTCCAGCAGCCAGTCCAGGAAGGCCGCGTGCTCCGCATCCCGCGAGACGTCGTACAGCGTGTGTCCCAGGTGCCAGTCCGACGTGTGCAGCAGGCGCATCAGGCGTCCACCCTCCCTCTTTCCCGTGGCGCTCTGGCCAGCGGGCAGCCTCCAACAGAGGGCTGCTCGCTCCAAGCGGCGGGCGCCTGCTCCCTTACTCCCTCACCCTGACATGTGCGCAAGTTCCTGTAATTCCAGGCCGTTCTGGAGAAGACGCCCCGCCACGTCCCCAACGGAGGCCCTCACGCACGGAGGGGGTTGGCCAATACGCTCCGAGCAGAGATGCTCGCGGGAATGACCGGGCTACAAATTGGCATCTTCGCCGGCATCCTCGGGGCGGGCGTCGGCGTCTCGAGCATCGTTGGCTACTTCCGCTGGCGCCGCTGGAAGCATCAAATCCAGGTTTGGCAGGACTTCGCGACCACCCGTGGCTGGTCCTTCATGCCGACGCCCGGCAGGTTCATGTACTCCGCGGGGACCTTGAAGATGGAGGGCAGCTACGCCGGGCGTCCGCTCACCCTGGAGACCGAGTACCGCCACCACGAGAAGGCGTACCGCATCGCCACCATCATCCGGCACGAGCTCGGCGACGACTTTCCGCGCGAGGTGGTCATCCGGCCCGAGGGGCTGGGCGACAAGTTCCTCAAGCTGTTCGGCGTACAGGACGAGCAAATTGGCGATGCCGGCCTCGACGCCGTGCTGGACCTGAAGAACGTCACCCCTCAGGCCCGCGCCATCCTCCTCAGCGCGGGCATGCGGCGCCCCCTGCTGAACCTGGCCCGCGCCTTCGAGGCCTTCTCCATCGAGAACGGCGTCCTGTCGGCGGAGGTGATAAACGAAGTCCCATGCACCTCCGTCGAGTTGTACGGCTTGCTGACGCCCGTGCGTGAGCTGGCCGACGCCGTGCAGGGCACGCGCGGCCATACCCAGTGGCTGTCGGAGGGCACCGGACAGGAAGGCACCCAGTCCTGAGGCTGGAGACCCTGCTGACACGCCGTGGGTCCCGCGCGTGCGGCATCCGCGCAGGGTGCTTTGCCGCCACTTCGGGAACGTCACCCTCGAGGACGAGCGGCGCCAAGCGGTGAAGCTCGGCATGCCCGGCAGCGTCGAAGCGCTGGAGTCCATGGAGACTCCAGCGCTTCTGCTCAAAGATGCCCTGCACGAGGTGGCCGAGCAGGGCCGCCCGCGCAAGAGCAGTCAGGCGCGCTCAGCTGCGACGCGACCGCCGCCGCTGGAGCACGAGCCACGCAAGCGAGCCCCAAGCCAACGGCGCCAGCGGCATCGCGTTGCAGTTGCAGCCGCCCGGCTCGTTGGGAGGCGGAGGCTCGGTTCCGGCGTCCGTCCCCCCATCCGACGACGGCGACTCACAGGGGACATCCCCCACGCACACCGTCGCCTCAGCGGAGCCCTGCTGCCCCGTCGAGTCCACCACGACGAAGCGGACGCGGTGCCAGCCCGGCGTCAGGCCCGTGGTGTCCCAGCGGCCGGGCTCGCCGCCGTAGGAGTAGGGGCTTTCGGTCCGCTCGTCGGTGTAGCGCAGCACGTCGTCCACGTAGAACTCCGCGTGCGTGCAGCCCACGTCGTCCTGGCAGTCACCGTAGAACTCCGCCGTGGCGCCGGACACATGCTCCCCGTCCTCGGGACGCGTGAGGATGGCGGTGGGCGGCGCGTTCGGGCTCACCGTGATGGTGAAGTCCTGCACGGCGTCCGGCGCGGCGCCGTTGCTCACGCGCACGGAGACCTCCACCGTGCCCGTCTCGGTGGGCTCCCAGGTGATGACGCCAGTGGCGGCATCGATGCCCATACCCGGCACCGTGCTCGCCAGCGCATACGTGGGCGCGGGGCGTGCCGTCGCCTGCACCGCATACCGGTACGGAGTGTCCACCACCGCTCGGGTCACCGGCTCGGAGAGGATGACGGGCGGAATGGAGGTCGTGTCCTGCTCGAAGGCCTCCACCTCACGCGCGTCCACGCCCGGGGCGGCCACGGTGATGATGGCCGTGGCGTCCTCGGTGTCCGCGTCCGCCGCGGCGGCCAGGGTGACGTCCTTGGGCGTGTTCCAGTCGGAGGTGGTGAAGGTCAGCGTCGCCCCGGACTGGACGGTGAGGTCCTCGTCCCCGCGGGTGCGTGCCACGGTCACCGTGACGTTGCGCGGGGGCCGCTGTGAGAGCGACACACCGAAGGTCGCCGTCCCGCCCTCCACGACCGTCACCTGCGACTCGGTCAGCACCAGGCGAGGCGAGTCGTTGTCGATGGTGGTGGCCACCACCGCCACCTCCCGCAGCCCGTCCGCTACCACCATGAAGGTGGCGACATCCGGCGTCTCGTCCTCGTCCACCGCTGCGGTGAGCGTCACCACCCGGGGCACGTTCCAGTTGGACGCGGTGAAGGTGAGCGCCGCGCCGCTGACGATGCTCAGGTCCTCGGAGCCGCCCAGCGCGCGAGAGACCTGCACGGAGACATCGGAGGCCGGCGCTTCGGCCAGGCGCACGGTGAAGACAGCGCGTCCGCCCTCCTCGACGCGCGGCTGCAGCCCGGACACCACCAGTTTCTGTCCCGGCGTCTCGGGCGTGATGCGCCGCAAGACGCCGCCCGACGCGCCGATGGTGTAGAGCGCGCCGTCCGGGCCCACCGACATGTCCACCTGCGAGGCGAAACCGGTGGCCCATTCATCCACCGTAGCCACCGAGTTGTCCTCTTCCAGGGTGACTCGCGTCAGCTGACCGGTGTTGAAGTCCCCGAAGAAGAAGTTGTCCTGGTACGCCTCGTCGAACAGGGTCGCGTCGTAGAAGGTGCCGCCCGTGATGGAGCCACCGAGTTCCTGCGTCGTGGCCGTTCCTCCGCTGCTCGCCGCGTCCGGCAGCGAAGGCTGCGACACGGTGAAGGTCGTGGGGGAAGGAACGCTGGCCACCAGCAAGAGGCCATTGAAGCTCGCATCCTCCACACCGCTGAGCGTGAGCCGCTCACCCTTGCGGAAGCCATGGTTCCCGGTGGTGGTGAAGGTGGTCACCCCGCTGCTGCGTACGGCGCCGCCCGCGGCGAGGCCGCGGGTGTCGGAACCGTTGGTTCTGTACTTGACGACGGGAGTGATGAAGTCGTTGGCGCTGGGTTGGTTGTTCTCGTAGTCGCTGTAGCCGGCATGGCTTCGGCGGGTGACGACGAAGACCTGCTCGTAGTCGGTGCCCGCGCTGTTCACCCACAACCGGCCCGTGGTGGGCTGGAAGGTGAAGGTGAAGGGATTGCGGAGGCCGCGCGCCCAGATGTACTCGTTGTTGGGCCCCACGCCGTCGTTGAAGGGGTTGTCGCTGGCGGGCGTGCCATCCGGGTTCGCGCGGCTCACCTTGGCCGCCATCGACGTCAGGTCCGCATTCACGCCCGTGCCGTTGCCCAGGTCGCCAATGGCCCAGTAGAGCTTTCCGTCCGGGCCGAAGCCAATGGCGCCGCCGTCATTGTTCGCGCCCCGCGTGGGCAGCCGACTGACGACGACGGTGCGCGCCGTGCCCCTCCCGTTCGCATCCGTGTAGCGGACAATCTGCTGCTCCGACGCGGAGACGGTGACGAAGAAATAGACGTAGCGGTTGACCACGTAGTTCGGGTCGAACGCGATACCGAGGAGGCCGCACTCGCTGCTGGTGTGGATGGCATCCTCCGTCGCGAACACCTGCGTCACCAGCGTGCTGTTCCCTGGCTGCGTTTCAGGCTGGCCGTCCTTCAGCGACACCACCCGGATTTCGCCCGTCTTGAGGGTGATGAACAGGCGGCCTGAACCGTCCGGCGCCCATGCCATCCCCGTGGCCTGCGTGAGGGTATTGGAGGTGAAGGGCGTCTCCACGAAGCCGGAGGGCACCGCGGCCCACGCGGGCGAAGACAGCCCTAACAACCCAAGCAACATCAAAGTAGAGCGCATGTGTGTTGAGGATAGCGCAATGTCTCCTCAGCACGCATGAGACGTTCGCGAGGGCACACCCCTCCTGTATTGGATTGTGTCAGTGTTTCCGCCCCCCATTGTTTGCACCAGGGTGGGCTTGCTCGTGGACAGGTGGGTGCGCGGGGCCACTCAGCCCGTCTTCGCCAACGTCTGCTCGAACAGCGCGCGAACCTGCGTGGCCAACGCCTGTGAGTCCGGACCGAAGGACTCCGGCGGCAGCGCGGGAAGCACGCGCACGCGGATGGAGGCGGTGGGACTCATCCAGGGGCCGTCTCCGTCCAGCAGCCCTGGCGTGCCCTCCACCACCACGGGCACCACTGGCACATGCTCCTCCAGCGCGAGCTGGAAGGCGCCCCGCTTGAAGGGCAGCAACTGCCCGCCCTTGGAGTACGTCCCCTCCGGGAAGATGAGCACCGGCATGCCACGACGAAGCCAGCGCCGGCACGGGTCCAGGAGCTGGTTCATGGCGGTGGACGAGCCCCGGACGATGGGCACGTAGGCCAGCAGCGTCATCATCCACCCCACCAGGGGCAGCGAGAACAGCGACGCCTTCGCCACGAACTTGTAGGGATGGAACAGGCCCATGACGGCGAGGATGTCCGCCGCAGACTGGTGGTTGACCACCATCACACAAGGCCCGGACGGAATGAGCTCACGGCCTTCGATTCGCGTGCGCCAGCCTGGGGATGCGTGCAGCCACAGGCCGTAGCACCAACGACAGACCAGTGAGTGCAAGAGCCGCCGGTCCCGGTCGAACGGGTACGTGACGACGAGCAGCAGCGCGCCCAGGGTGAACAGCACCGGGGCGGTGAGCAGGAAGACGACCCAGAACCAGAGCGTGACGGCGTACTTCATGGCGAGGCCCCAGGCATACCACCTTCGGGCCCATCCCACGCTCCCCTCCTGACGGCCCCGCATTCCCACGGCCGCGCCCCTCCCGTCCAGCCGACCGGCCCGGGGGGGCCATGGAGACCAGCCCCCAAGGGCAATCCGCCGCTCCTTGCCCGTGGACCTGCCGCTGCCATAAAGGCGGGAGCGCTCCCATGCGTCCCATCGACCCCGCGCTCCGAGCCGCCCGACTCGCCCACACGTTCGTCCCCTTCAGCCAGCTGCGCACGGCGCGGTTGCTGCTGGAGCTGAACGGTCAGCAGCCGCTCGAGGTCCAGCGCAGGCTGTTTGGCTATGACCTGACATTGAAGGCCCACCGCAGCACGACGCACATGCTGCTGTACCTGCAGGGCGACGACTTCCTGTCGGACCTCCCGCTCATCGCCCCCCATCTGCGGCCGGGCATGGTGGCCTTCGACGTGGGGGCCAACATCGGCTACCTGTCCATGTACCTGCGCAGCCGCATCGGCCCGCTGGGACAGCTCTTCAGCTTCGAGCCCGAGCCGGAGAACTACGCGGAGCTGAACGCCAACTTCCAGAACAACCACCTGCGCAACTGCCAGGCCATCCAGGCGGCGGTGGGCTCGCAGGAAGGCGTCATCACCTTCGCCACGGGCCTCAACGGACACGTTCCCGAAGAGGGCGCGGAGGGCATCACCGTCCCGGTCGTCACCGTGGACGGCTTCGTCCAGAAGCAGGGCCTGTCACACGTGGACTTCGTGAAGGTCGACGTGGAGGGCTTCGAGCTGGACGTGCTGGCCGGCATGCGGGCCACGCTCGAGCGTCCGGACAAGCCCATCCTCTACATCAAGGTCCACGCACGGGGTGAGCATGCGCGAGCCGACCCTCGCCGCGTCTGCGAGGTGCTGGAAGGTCACTACAAGAACATCCGCGCCTACGTGGCCCCCGACGACTTCAAGGCGAAGCAGAGCCACCTGCGCCGCCTGTGGGGTCGGGTGTCGCCTTTCGGAGACATTGAACAGGCGTGCCGTGTCGACCTGCGCGAAGTGAAGCAGCACGACACCCAGCGGTACCAGTTGCTCTGCCTGCCTTGAAGGGCGCGGAGCAGGCGCGCTCCGCAACGTCGGACCGGCGTCACTGCCCACACTCTCCCTTGCCCGGTGGTTGCTCGGAAGGCGTAAGGTGCCCGCCGGACCCAACCCGGAGGGAGGCAGCGAATGGACGCGCATCAGGGCCTGCATATCGAGACCCATCCCCGAGAAGGAGACCCGCTGGTTCGCGCCCGGCGGCCCGACCCGTGCGCGCTGGTGTTGTTCGGCGCCACCGGAGACCTGGCCCAGCGCAAGCTGTTCCCGGCCCTCTTCGAGTTGGCGCGAGACCACTTGCTGCCGGAGAACTTCGCCGTCGTCGCCTTCAGCCGCTCCGAAGGAGACAGCGAGGCCTTCCGCGAGCATGTGAAGGCCTCCCTGCTGAAGTTCGCCCGCACCCAGCCCCTGGACGAGGCCGTCTGGAAGGACTTCGCCCCGCGCCTGGAGCTCATCTCCGGCGGCTATGACGACCCGAAGTCCTTCGTGCGCCTGCGCGAGGAGCTCGACCGGGTCGCCCAGCGGTTCGGCACCCGGGGCAACCAGTTCTATTACCTGGCCACCCCGGCCTCCACCTTCCCCCAAATCCTCCACGGCCTGTCGGAGTCGGGGCTGCTGAAGCGCCAGGAACAGACCGACCAACGCCCGTGGCAGCGGCTCATCATCGAAAAGCCCTTCGGCCACGATTTGGAGAGCGCCCGCGCGCTCAACCGCGAGCTGGCGTCGGTGCTGGACGAGCGGCAGATATTCCGCATCGACCACTACCTGGGCAAGGAGACCGTCCAGAACATCCTCGTCTTCCGCTTCGCCAACGCCATCTTCGAGCCGCTGTGGAACCGGCAGAACATCGACCACGTGGAAATCACCGCGGCGGAGACGCTGGGCGTGGAGGGGCGCGGCGGCTTCTACGACGAGACGGGCGTCATCCGGGACATGGTGCAGAACCACCTGCTCCAGGTGCTCGCACTGTGCGCCATGGAGCCGCCCGTGTCCTTCGGCGCCGAGGACATCCGCGACGAGAAGAACAAGGTCATCCGCGCGCTGCGCCCGATGGAGGGCCGCGAGGTATCCCGCGCGGTGGTGGCCGGCCAGTACGAGGGCTACCTCCAGGAGAAGGGCGTGAAGGCCGGCTCACGCACGCCGACCTACGTTGCCATGAAGATGAACATCGACAACTGGCGCTGGGCGGGCGTGCCCTTCTATCTGCGCGCGGGAAAGAAGCTGAAGCGACGCGTGACGGAGGTGTCCATCCACTTCAAATCGGTGCCCATCAGCCTCTTCTCCGGGGAAGGCGCCACCTGCCAGCGGCTGCAGCCCAACGTGCTCACGCTGCGCATCCAGCCCCAGGAAGGCATCGCGCTCTCCTTCGAATCCAAGGTGCCCGGCGAGGATGTCAACATCGCGGGCGTCACCATGGACTTCAACTACCAGGAGACCTTCCAGCGGCCAGTCCCCGAAGCCTACGAGCGCCTGTTGCTGGACTGCATGCGCGGCAACGCCACCCTCTACGCGCGGCAGGACAGCGTGGAGCAGGCGTGGACCTTCGTGACGCCCATCCTCCAAGCCCTGGAGTCCGGCGAGGGCGGCCCGGCGCACAGCTACCCCGGTGGCAGCGCGGGCCCGGATGCCGCGGCCGCGCTGCTGGCCCGGGATGGCCGCCGGTGGACGGGCCTATGAGCGCCGCGCGCACGCACGTCGTGCCCACCGAGTCCCTGCCCCGGGAAGCCGCGGCGTGGATGGCGCGGGCGCTCCAGGACACGCTCGCCACCCAGCGTCGCGTCAGCCTGGCCCTGTCGGGCGGCAGCACGCCGGGCCCCGCGTACCGGGCGCTGGCGGCGCAGGTGCTTCCCTGGGAGCGCGTGGACGTCTACTTCGTGGACGAGCGCTTCGTTCCGCCTGACCATGCGGACAGCAACTACCGGATGGTGGAGGACACGCTGCTGCGTCCGCTTCGGCTGTCGCCGTCACAGGTGTTCCGCATGGAGGGTGAGCGCGAGGACCGGGACGCCGCCGCGAAGGACTACGCGGCGAAGCTGCCTGCTGCCCTGGACGTGGTGTTGCTGGGCATGGGAGAGGACGGGCACACGGCCAGCCTCTTCCCCGGCCACCCCGCGCTGGAGGAATCCGAGCAGCGCGTCCTGGCGGTGGTGGGGCCCAAGCCGCCGCCCTGGCGGATGACGTTGACGCTGCCGGTATTGCGGTCCGCGCGGCACGTGCTGACCCTCGTATCGGGGGCGGGCAAGCAGGACACGGTGCGCCGGGCGCTGGCGGGAGACCTGAGCCTCCCCGCCGCCCGGGTGACGAATTCGGAGTGGATGCTGGACCCCGCCGCCGCCGGGCGGTGAGGGCTCCCAGTCGCGAACTTTCCAGGAGGAACCAACGATGAGTGAGGCAGCGGGCGCGCAGTTCGGCGTGGCGGGAATGGGCGTCATGGGGGCGAGCCTCGCCCTCAACATCGCGGACCACGGCTTCCGGGTGGCCGTGTGGGACAGACATGCGGAGCGCATCGATGAGATGCACCGCAAGCACGGGCACCCCGAGGTCTGGGGCACCGAGTCGCTGGAGTCCTTCGTTCAGCGGCTGGAGCGCCCGCGCAGGGTGCTGCTGATGGTGACGGCGGGCGCGGCGGTGGACTCCATGCTGGAGCGCCTCCTGCCGCTGATGGCGGAGGGCGACGTCATCATGGACGCCGGCAACTCGTGGTTCCTGGACACGCGCCGCCGCGAGGAGCAGTGCAAGGCCAAGGGCATCCACTTCCTGGGCGTCGGCGTGTCCGGCGGCGAGGAGGGCGCGCGCAACGGCCCCTCCATCATGCCGGGCGGTGCTCCCGCGGCGTACGAACTGGTGCGTCCGGTGTTCGAAGCCATCGCCGCGAATACGGACATGGGGCCGTGTGTCACCTACGTGGGGGCGGACGGTGCCGGGCACTTCGTGAAGATGGTGCACAACGGCATCGAGTACGCGGACATGCAGTTGCTCGCGGAGACGTACGACGTGCTGCGCCGCGGGCTCGGGCTGGACACGGACGCGTTGGCGGACCTGCTGTCCCAGTGGGACCATGGCATCGCCGGCTCGTTCCTGCTGGAGACCACCATCAAGGTGCTGCGCCAGAAGGACCCGGAGACGGGCAAACCGCTGGTGGACCTGGTGTTGGACAAGGCGGGCCAGAAGGGCACCGGCAAGTGGACGGTGCAGGTGGCGCTGGATTTGGGCGTCCCGATTCCCTCCATCGCCGCGTCACTGGACGCGCGCATCCTGTCCTCCATGAAGGACGAACGCGTGGCCGCCGCGCCGAAGCTGAACGGCCCGGTGGGGCAGCTCAGCAAGGAGGAGCGGGCGCAGCTGGCGGCGTGGACACATGACGCGCTCTACGCGGCGCGGGTGGTGACGTATGCGCAGGGCATGCGGCTCATCCAGGCGGCGTCCCAGGAGTACCAGTGGAACATCAACCCGGCGGAGCTGGCGCGCATCTGGCGGGGTGGCTGCATCATCCGCGCGAAGCTGCTCACGCCGCTGCGTGAGGCCTTCCAGCAGCAGCCGACGCTGCCCAACCTGATGGTGTCCGACGCCTTCGCGCCGGTGCTGGAGCGCATGGCCCCCGCGTGGCGACAGGTGGTGGGCGTGGCCACGCGCGTGGGCATCCCCGTGCCGGTGTTCAGCGCCTCGCTGGCGTACCTGGACAGCTACCGCACCGCGGAGCTGCCGCAGAACCTCACCCAGGCCCAGCGTGACGCCTTCGGCGCGCACACGTATCAGCGCAAGGACAGACCGGAAGCGGGCTTCGTCCACACGGAGTGGGGAAAGTAGCACGGGCCTGCTTGACCCGGGCGTTCCCCAGGACGCCCGGGCCGCGGACACGGCAATTCCTGCTCATTGAATGCCCTGGCGCGCAGGACCTGAAACCATTAGCGCACTGCACCTTTCACAGACATCGCGCATCAGGCATCTTTGAAGCTCTCTTTCCGGAGCCTCGACCATGACGCTGGATGCCGGAGCGGACCTGCTGCATGCGGTACGTGAGTTGGCCCCTGCCCTCTCCGCTCGCAGTGGGGAGATTGAGCAGGCACGACAGCTCCCCTTGGACCTCATCGCCACGCTGAAGGACATCGGCGTCTACCGGATGCTTGTCCCTCGCAGCCATGGCGGGCTGGAGCTGAATCTTGTCACCGGGCTGGACATCCTCTCCGAGCTGGCCCGCGCGGACGCCTCCACCGCCTGGACGATGATGATTGCCACGGAGAGCCCCCAACTCTTCGCCCTCCTCCTCCGCGAGGAGTTCGATGCCATCTACGCCGCCGGGCCCAATGCCACCGTGGGCGGCGCCTTCAATGCCCAGGGCAAGGCCGTGCAGGTGGACGGCGGCTACCGCGTCACCGGCCACTGGAACTTCGCCACCGGCTGCCGCCAGAGTGAATGGTTGTTCGGCAACTGTGTCGTCCTTGGCGCAGACGGAAAGCCCCGCGCGGGCCCCGCCGAGGGCATGCCCGAGACGCGCGCCATGCTGCTCCCCGCCAACGAGGTCCGCATCATCGAGCACTGGGACGTGCTCGGCCTGCGCGGCACCGGCAGCCACGACATCGCCATCGACGCCTTCGTCCCCCAGCAACGCACCTTCGACATCTTCACCGGCCAGCCCTCCGTGCCGGGCGCCAACTTCGTGGTGCCGGTGCTGCACTACGCCATGCACATCGGCGCGGTGGCGGTGGGCATCGCCCAGGGCGCGGTGGACGACCTGCTCACCCTGGCCCGCGCGGGCAAGCGCCGGCTGTATGCGCGCACCTCGCTCGTGGACTCTCCTGTCTTCCGCAACCGGCTGGGCCGCGCGGAGACGGGCGCCCGCGCCGCTCACGACGCCCTCCGCCGCATGGGTGAGGTGTTCTGGGACGCCTGCCAGCAGTCCCCGGTGAAGGCCTTCGCCCTCGCGCCGCAGGTGTCCTCCACCCTGACGTGGGCCGTGGAGACAGCCGCCGAGGTCGTGACGGCCTGCTACCACGCGGGCGGCGCCACGTCCGTGCGCGATGGCGCATCACTCCAGCGCCGTTTCCGCGACATCCACACCCTCACCCAGCACGCGGCCGTGGCGGAGGGCTGGTTCACCCAGGAAGGCAGCGCGCTCCTGGGCTTCCCCGTCCTCTTCGAAGCCTGACGGCGCGCCCGCTACGTCCGCGGGGTGCGCAGCTCCGCGCGGCGAATCTTCCCGCTCACCGTCTTGGGCAGCTCGGTGACGAACTCGATTTCGCGCGGGTACTTGTAGGGCGCCGTCGTCCGCTTCACGTGCTCCTGCAACGCCTGCGCGAGCGCCGGGGAGGCCGTATGCCCCGGCGCCAGCACCACGAAGGCCTTCACCCGCTGGCCAATCTTCTCGTCCGGCACACCGATGACGGCCGACTCCGCCACCGCGTCGTGCTCCAGCAGCGCGGACTCCACCTCGAAGGGCCCCACGCGGTAGCCCGACGTCTTGATGACGTCATCCGCGCGCCCCACGAACCAGAAGTAGCCGTCCGCGTCGCGCACGGCCCGGTCTCCCGTCACGTACCAGTCACCACGCCGGCACGCCGCGTTGGCCGCGTCATCCCCGAGATAGCCCTGGAACAACCCCACGGGCCGCTCGGGCACCACCCGCACCGCGATGTCTCCCTCCTGCCCGTCCCCCACCTCCTGGCCCTGGTCGTCGATGACGCTCACCGTGAAGCCCGGGGACGGCTTGCCCATGGAACCCACGCGCGGCGCCATGGAGGGGAACATGCCCACAATCATCACCGTCTCCGTCTGCCCGTAGCCCTCATGGATGTGCAGCCCGGTGGCGTCCTTCCACGTGTCGATGACTTCCGGATTGAGCGGCTCGCCCGCGCTCACCGTGTGCCGCAGCGAGGACAGGTCGAAGTCCTTCAAGTCCTGGAGCACCAGCGCCCGCCACGCGGTGGGCGGCGCGCAGAAGGTGGTGACCTTCTGCGTCTCCAGCACCTTCAGCAGCTTCGCGGGCTCGAAGCGGCCACGGAAGTCATAGACGACGTTGCACGCGCCCTGGCTCCACGGGCCGAAGAGCTTGCCCCACGCGCACTTGGCCCAGCCGGTGTCGCTGAGCGTCAGGTGCCGGTCCTCCGGCGTCAGGTCCAGCCAGTAGCGGCCGGTAATCACGTGCCCCTGCCCGTAGCTGGCCTGCGTGTGCAGCACCATCTTCGGCATGCCCGTGGTGCCGGACGTGAAGTAGATGAGCAGCGGCGCATCCGCGCGCGTGGGCTCGAAGGCCGCGCCCGCGTCCGCATCCGCATCCGCGACGCCGGACACGTAGCGCCCCCACGGCGACGGCGCGCCCTCGCCCACCGACACCCAGGTGCGGACCTTGCCCGCCGTCCCCACCAGGCCGTCGAAGCGCTCCAGGCAACTCACGTCCGCAATCACCGCCTGGGCCTCCGCCACCTCCAACCGGTAACGAATGTCCTTCGGCGTGAGCATGGGCGTGCCCGGCATGAAGACGATGCCCGCGCGAATGCAGCCCAGCACCAGGAACCACCACTCCGGCACGCGCGGCATCATGATGAAGACCCGGTCCCCCCGGCGAAGCCCCTGCTCCGTCAGGAAGCGGGCCGCGTGCAGCGAGCGCCGCCGCAAGTCCTGCCACGTGAAGCGCCGCTCCTGCCCGGCTTCGTCGGACCACAGCAGGGCCAGCGCCTCCGGGCGCTCGGCGGCGTGCCGGTCGATGACGTCGGCCGCGAAGTTGAAGTGCTCGGGCCGCTCCCAGCGAAAGTCCCGGCGGGTGGCCTCGTAGTCCTTCATGTTCCGAGGGGGTGACAGGGGCATGGTGGCCGACTCCTGGGCGGAAGAAACCAACCGCCAGAGCCTGCCACGACACGCCAGGGACGTCCTTCACGAGTCCCGCGTTCGCCCGGTCCCGGACACGCGCCTGCACGAAGCCCACAAAAGCAAGAGGCCGGCCCTGTCACAGGCCGGCCTCCGCGCGACGTCATCCGAAGCGAGCGCTCAGTTGATTTCAGCGCACGGGAAGAGCGTGTTGTACGCACCACACGTGCGGAGCGTGGCCAGCAGCAGGTGCTCGGCGTTGGCCGCGCGGCCGGACGCCTCCTCGCTCCGGGCCCGCTCACGCTCGGCCAGCAGGTTGAGCCACGGGTCCCTGGAGCCATGAGCGTAGCGCTGCAGGGCCTTGAGCGACTCCGCATCCCGGACGGCCTCGCCCGTGTGGAGCAGCGCACCGACGTACAGGTCCGTCTCCTGGGAGGCGCGCAGTCGCTCCAGCAGCCCCGGAACCAGCGCCCCCTTCACCAGCCGCGCATAGTCCTCCGCCAGCGGCGCACGCACCTTGAAGTCGCGGGAGGCCACATCCCGGACGTAGTCCTGGAGCACCGTGCCTTCACCCAGCCCATCCAACGCCGAGGCGAACGGCAACAGGGAGGCCACCGCGTTCGCCGAAGTGGCCGTACGCACCGCTTCATAGAGGGCCGCTCGCGTCACCGCGGGCTGCTGCCGCACCAGGTACGCCGCATCCGCCGTCTTCTCGGTGAGCTGCGTCCACGTCTCCCGCACCTGGCGCTGCCACCGCGCGGCCTCCGCGTCACGCAGCGCACGCATCTCGTCCGCACGCTTCTCCGCGGCCACCTGCCAGCCCGCCGCCTGGCCCGGCAGCGACGCGACGTCGCGGAACGACGCCTCCGCCTGCTTCAGCAGGCCCAGTCCCCGCAGCGCCAGCCCCCGGTTCCACAGCGCCTGCGCATGCCGCGGCTCCTGGCGCAGCGCGCCGCCGAGCAGGTTCAGCGCTTCCTCCCACCGCTGGCCGCTGAGGGCCACCACCGCGCGGTCATTGTCCCGGTCCGCCGAGGCCGGTGCCCGCGCCAGGAAGGACTCCGCCTGCTGCCAGTCCCCGCGCAGCGCATAGGCGGCGGCGATGCCCCGGAAGTCCTGCTGCTCCTCCAGCTCCGCCAGGGGACGCAGCGGCAGCGGGTTCGCGGCGCCGGACGTGCCGCGCATCGGCTCGTAGGGCCGGAAGCGGTCCGCCATCGGGTGGCTGAGCCGCGCCTCCAAGGTCCGCACGTCCGCGCCCGCCAGCCACACGTCGGTGGGGGCCTCCGGCTGCGTCTGGAGACGGAACACGCCCACCGCCGCCAACCCCGCCGCCAACGCCACTGGCACCACCGTGCGGGACATCCGCTGCATCCACGGCCGCAGCGGCGTCACCTTCGCGGGCGGCGGCTCGGCGACGCTGGCGCTCCCCCCCAGGGCGCGGGAGGCCAGCAGCTCCAACTGAAGCAGCTCCCTCAGCCCCGCCTCGCATTCAGGGCAGCGCCCCAGGTGCTGGCGGAAGACCTCCGCGTCGGGAGCGGACAGCTCTCCGTCCACGAAGAGGTGCAGATTGGTGCATGGCGTCGTCATGAGCTCGTGGCCCCCTGCTCCCGGGCTACCGCCACCTGGGGCAGCAGCAGTTCCTTCAAATCCCTACGGGCCAGGGTGAGCCAGCTGCCCACGGTGCCCACGGGAACATTGAAATGCTCGGCGATGGCGTTGTAGCGCTTGCCCTCCGCATGCAGGCGGTAGGCATCACGCAGGTGCGGCTTCAGCCGCTCGATGGCCTTCTGGAAGGCGTCGGTGCTCACCAGCGCCCAGTTCTCCTGGGTCTCCTCTGGTGACACCGCCAAATCCTGGACCAGCGCCAGGTGCGGCATCCCCCGGGACTCCGTCCGCTGGCGGCGGCAGTAGTCCAGGAAGCGGTTCGTCATCGTCGTACACAGCCACGCAGCCGCCGCGGAGTCCGTCCGGTCCTTCAGATGCTCGAACTCCGGCATCGCCCGCTCGAAGGTCTCCTGGACGAGGTCCTCCGGCTCCAGGCTGGAGCGGGCACACAACCGGCGGGCCAGCCCCAGAAGGCTGGGCCGATGCTGACGGATGAACGCTTCGAAGCGCCTCCGGTCCCGGTTGAAGAGGTTGGACATGCAGCCCCACTCACATGCGCGCCTGCGCGTTACCCAGTCAAAGACGCGCAGCGGTCCAATCCTTGAGAAGAAAAAAAGAAGGACCGGGACAGAAAAATGCCCGGGAGGGTGAAAAACCCTGCCCGGGCCTGGAGATCAGCGGACCTGGCTGGCGTTCGGATGCTCCGGCCCGACCAGGGGAGGAACCGCCGGCGACGGCAGCGGGAGCCGCTTGCGCGGGGCGACACTGGCCGTGTCGCAGTTGACGTAGGTGTTCTTGACATGGGCTTCACCGGACTCGGAATCCAAGCTACCGGCCATAAGGGTTTCGACGGGCGTCATGAGCGCTCGCACCTCGCGATGGGGATGGTTTGAAAGCTAGACATGGATGATACGGCAACACGTACAGTTCTTATCATGACACGCGCCAACCCCGCGCATCTGACGGGGCAACTCGCGACATGGAATTCACGGAGTTCTGAATGAGCAGGGAAGATTCGCGCCTGGCATTGGAGTGGCACACCTGGCTGGCGGAGAACCTCGCCCTGGGCGTGAGCGCGGAGGACGCGCAGCGGGTGCTCGTGGATGCGGGCGTGGAGGCTTCGCTGGCGCAGCGGGAAATCGCCGCGGCACAGGCGCACCCCTACGTGGTGGCGGCGCGGCGGATTGGCCGGCGCTACGAGTGGCTGGAGGCGCTGGCGGACCTCTACGCGGAGCTGCACCGCCAGTCCGGCGCGGTGACGCTGGAGAAGCGCCGAGGGGTGAGCCCGGAGGAGTTCTTCACCCGCTACTACTTCGGTCACCGGCCGGTGGTGCTGCAAGGCTTCATGGAGGACTGGCCGGCGATGCGCCGCTGGTCGCTCGCGGACTTCCGGGAGCGCTTCGGGGACGCGGAGGTGGAAATCATGTCCGGGCGCGACGCCAACCCGGACCATGCCTCGCAGCCCGACAAACACCGCCAGGTGGTGAAGCTGCGCGACTACATCCAGCGGGTGGAGACGGGCGGCGAGACGAATGACTTCTACATGGTGCCGCGCAACGAGAACTGGAAGCGCGACGGATTGGCCCGGCTGCGCGAGGACATCCGCGCGCCCGCCGGCATCATCGACCCCGAGCTGCGTCCCGACATGACGACGCTGCTGCTGGGACCGCCGGGCACCGTCACCCCGCTCCACCATGACAACATGAACGTGCTGCTGGGCCAGGTGATGGGCCGCAAGCACGTGCGGCTGGTGCCGTCCTTCCAGCGCCACCTCGTCTACCCGCGCCATGGCACCTTCAGCTCCGTGGACGCGGCGAGCCCGGACGCGGCGCGCTTCCCGCTCTACGGCGAGGCCACCGTCCTGGAGGGCGTGGTGGAGCCGGGCGAGCTGCTCTTCCTGCCCGTGGGGTGGTGGCACTGGGTGCGCGCACTGGACGTGAGCGCCACTGTCACGTTCCATCATTTCCAGCTCCCGGGAGGCAACACGCACCTGAGGACTCCGCAGTAGACGGCCGCACCGCGTGGCCGCCTGCGCTCAATATGACTCCACGAGGATGACGTGCCGGGTCCACCCGGCACGGCTGTCCCGCTCCAGCCAGCGCTGACGCTCGTCCCGCAGCGCCACCGCCGGCGCGGCCCCTTCGCGAATGCGGCGCCGGACCCCATCGAAGAAGCGGCCGGCGGCATCCGGGATGTCCACCGTGGAGGCCAGCACCGCCCGCGCGCCCGCGTCGATGAAGGCCGCGGGCAGGCTGAAGGGCTCGTGGCTGGTGGTGGTGCTCGCCGCGCGTCCGGCGCTGCACGCCGCCAGGAACACCATGGGCGCCCCCGTGAGCGTCTGCTGCCGCACCACGTCCGCGGTGAGCGCGTAGCGGCCGCTCGTCTCCGGGGACAGCACCACCAGCGACGCATCCGAGAGCGCCGGGTCCATGATGCCGTGGGCGTGGATTTCGATTTCGGTGGCGTCCCGCATGTCCGCCAGCACGCGCGCGGGCGTGGCGTCCGAGCCGGACAGCACCTGCAGCGGCACCGCCTCCGGCTCCTGCGAGGGCAACCACTGCGGCAGCCGCGGCAGTTGGAGCAGCGCGGGCGCATCCACGCTGGAGACGACGAGCCGCCGGGCCGTGGGCGTGGTGCGCGGCTGGGCCGTGCGGCCAAGCCGGAAGCTCCAGGGCACCTCCGGCGGCAACAGGTCCGTGCGGCCGAAGACGGGCGGCCAGGCGAGCACGTCCACGCGCTCGCAGCCACGCAACACCTCACGCAGCCGATCCGGCACCAGCCGCGAGGTGTCCGCGCGGATGAATGGCCCCTGCCGGTCCGTCTCGTAGTGGCCCAACACCTGGCCTTGCGTCCCGCGCGCCACCAGCACCGTGCGCTCGCCATGCACCGCCGCCGCCAGGGCGCAGCGCTGGGGCACGGGCGTGCCAAGCTGCGCGGCCATCAACTCCAACGCCTGGGTGTACTCGCCCGCCTTGCCCGCGTCCGTGACGAGCGACGAATAGCTCAGCGCCCAGGCCTCGCGCGCCAGTGAATCTCCCCGAGGCAACGCCTCCGCCTCGGTGATGGTCTGCCGCAGCAGCGCCAGCCCCCGGGCTCTGTCGGAATCCAGCAGGAAGCGGCCCTCCACGTAACGGGCATACACCGCGTCGCTGGGCATGGGGTTGCTGTGGTCGGCCCACGTGAGGGCCTGCCGCAGCAACGCCTCGTCCCCAGGCTTCGGCCGGGTGCGCGACAGCTCCGCGAGGTTGACGGCGAACAGCAGGCTCAGCGGCTCGTTCTTGCAGGCGGCGTTCGCGTCCACCTCGCGGCGCGCGTCGTCCATGCGGTTGTCCAGGTAGTACGTGTGGGCCAGGTTCTCCCGGGGCCAGACGCAGTTGACGTGCCCGCGGGCGGACCACTCCTCCACATAGGCACGCGAGCTGGCGAAGTCCCCACGTGAGCGGGTGATGGCGGCCAGCGCCTCCAGGGCGGTGAACTCCATGTCCCATTCCCGGAGCTGGCGCGCCCAGGCCCAGGCGGCGCGGGCATGCTGCTCGCCCTCGGTGAGGCGCTGGAGGTCGGCGTAGAGGATGCCCAAGCGCAGCTCCAGGTCCACGCAGCGCGCGGACAGGCCGCCCTCGCGGCAGCGCTGGAGCGCGTTGAAGATGCGCTGCTCGGCCTTCCACCACTGGCCCTCGGCCGTCTCGCGGATGGCCTCTTCACGCTCGATGTAGAGGTTGAACCAGGGGTCGTTCTGGCGCTTCGCCCGCTCCACCACCTGCGAAAACATGCGGCGCGTGGCCCGCGTGTGCTGGGCCGTGCCCAGGAAGAGGTCGTCCTCTCCCGACGCCAGCACCCGCTCCAGCAACTTGTCCGGCCGGTTCAGCTTGCCGCGCACCAGCGACGCGTACTCACGCGACAGCGCGCCGCGGCGCGTGAAGTTCCGGCCGCTCACCCGCTTGACGTAGTCCGCCAGCGCGGAGCCGCCGTGGCCGCGGTCCAGCTCCTGCGCCAGGGGCAGCAGGGCCAGGACGCGCTCCTTCGACGGCGCCGCGCGGACCACTTCATAGAAGGCCTGCCGGACGATGCCCGGGTCCTTGCGGGCCGCCTCCAGCGGAAGAGGTGCCTGAGGGTCATCCATCAGCGCCAGCGTGGCTTCGCGCGCTTCCTTCCACCGGCGGGCGCGCTCCATCGTGGCGTCGCGTTGCTCGCGAGCGTTGGCCTTCGCCTCGCGGCTCCAGCCCGGCTCCCCCATCAGCGCCACCTGTTCGAAGGTGTCCGCCGCCTTCATCGTGAGCCCCATGGCCTGGAGCACCAGCGCGCGGTTCCACATGGCCTGCGCATGCTTCGGCTGCGCCTTCAGCACGCCGTCCAGCAACCGCAAGGCCTGCTCATGTGAGCCGCGGGCGAGGTACACCGCCGCCAAATCACTGTCGCGGTCCGGAGAGGCGGGCATGCGCTCCAGGAACGAGGCCGCCTGGTTCCACTCGCCCTGAAGGGCATACGCGGAGGCGATACCGGACAGGTCGCCCGCCTCCTCCAGCCGGGCGAGGTCTCGCAGCGGGATGGGTTCGGGAGCGACGGGGCAGCCGCCCGCCGATATGCGTGGCCGGTAGCGGTCCGCTTCGGGGTGCGTGAGCCGGGCCTCGATGCGTGACGCGGAGCGGCGCTCCGCCCAGAACTGCGCGGAGACAGGTGCCCCGCTTCCCTTGGAGGGCGTGCGGGCAAGAAGGACGGTCAACACCAAGACGGGCGTGGCCAGCGCCAGGACCAGGACTTTGTCGTACGCCGGCTTCAACATACTGCCCCCTCGGGCGCCATCCCCCAAGCAGTCGCCCAACTACCGCGTTGTACACCATCCACCGTTCCCCACCGACTTCTGGAGGAGGCTGGGCAGCCAGAAACAGACGCCTGGCTCATCGCCACCCGCGGCATTTCTCCCGCTTTTTCCAACCCACCTCCCCGACTGCCCGCCCACGATTCGCCAGGTGGTCAGGCCGTGAACCAGGCGGCCTGACCTGGAGACGGCTTGCGCCGAAAACCTTGAGTGCAGGTCCTCCCCGCATCCCTCCGGAATCACTGTCTCCGCGGAGGAAAAAGCCAGCATGACGCCAGGGGCCCGCCCGTCAGGCAGCCCTCCGCGTGAGGCGGCGGAGCCACGTCCGCCCGAGGGTTCTACGAGAGGGCACGAGCGGGAAGTAGCACGTCCGCCTGAGTGTCCCACTGCGCCAACCTGGAACGAAAGGACCTCGCTTGACGCAGCTGCTTCGACTCGCCGCCCTGGTGTCTCTGATTCCCTCGTTCGCCTCCGCGGACGTGGCGTGGAAAGGCGACTTCGAGACGGGCAATACCTCGCAGTGGACGCGCAGTCAGAGCGTCTCCAACAGCCGTCTCCAGGTGGTGACGGATGTGGTCCGCGAGGGCCGCTATGCGCTGAAGGCCACGGTGCGCCAGGGCGATGACCCCATCAACGCCAGCGGCAACCGCAATGAACTGCTCTACATCAGCCAGGAGAAGACGGACTCCACCTGGTACTACAAGTGGAGCACCCTCTTCCCCACCAACTACCCGCTCGATGACAGCTGGCAGGTCTTCGCGCAGTGGCACCAGGAGGGCTGCTGCGGCTCACCGCCGCTGGAGTTCTACGTGCGCGGCGAAGCGATGCACATGCGCGTGGGCGGCGCGAAGGGCAAGGTGCTGTGGACGGCCCCGCTCAAGCGCGGTGACTGGAGCGACTTCGTGTTGCAGGTGAAGTGGTCGCCCAACGCGAAGACGGGCTTCGTCCAGCTCTGGCACAACAACGAGGTCGTCGTGCCGAAGACCTACGTCGCGACGCAGTTCGGCAAGGAGATGAACTACCTGAAGCTGGGCCTGTACCGCGACGACGCCATCCGCCCCGAAGCCAGCGTGTACCATGACGGTTTCACCATGGCCTCGACGCTGGAGGAGGTCATGCCGCCGCCGACGACGCCGGAGCCGGCCCCCGAGCCCCCCGCACCGGAGCCCGAGCCCACCACTCCCGCGCCGGAGCAGCCAGGTGAGGACGCGCCGTCCGAGGAGCTCCCCGACGTGCCCATCGTCCGGACGCCCGACACGCAGCCGCAGACCCGCTGGGGCGTCACCACCCCCGAGGACATCCTCTCCGGGGAGAGTCCGCTGGGCGCCGACGGGTCGCGGGGCTGCAATGCCTCCGGCGGCGGAACGGCGGGTGTGCCCATCACCGCCGCGGTAGGCCTGCTCTCCTTCGCCGCGCTGTTCGCCCGCCGCCGCAAGCCAGCACAGGCTCGCGCCCACGCGAAGCGCTGAGCGGCCTCGGCATCGCGGGGCGTGTCGGTGATACGGCAGGCCCCGCGCGGCAAGGTCGCGAGTCAGGGCTCCTTGAGCAGGGGGAGCCCTGAGGTGACCTTGGCCAGCAACGTCCGCAGCGTGGTGCGCTCCTCTTCACTCAAGGGCGCCATCAGCGCGGCAATCCGCCGGTAGTGGTCCGGCAACACGCTCTCGATGAGTTGCCGAGCCTTGGGCGTGAGGCGCACCGTGTACATGCGGCGGTCCTCCGGATGGTCCTCGCGGGAGATGAGGGCATCCTTCTCCAACGTGTCCAGCAGCCCCGTCATCGTGGCCCGGCTGACGCCAGAGCTCTCCGCGAGGTCCGCGGGCGTGAGCCCACTCACGCGCTCCACGTCGTCGTCCTCAGTGGTGAGCAGTCGGACCAGCACCATGAAGCGACCCATCGACAGCCCGTGACGGCCCAGGTGCGCCTCATAGGCCCCCGACAAGTCGTGCGAGGCCCGCAGCAACGTGATGCACGTCTCGATGGCGCTGGCGTCGAGCTCGGGGAAGCGCAGCGCCAGGCGCTGGAGCCGCTCGTAGCGCGGCATCGCCGCGGGCGTCGGGGAAGTGGGAGGTCGAGTAGGCACGGCACAGGCCTCGTAAGGCTCCTAATGATTTTAGGCAATCAGAAAGGGCGCGCTCCGCACCGTGGGCTGGCGCCTGCTGGCCCGGGCGTTATGAACAGGCCGTGCTGGATGTGAAGGACGCGGCCGTGCAGACGGCCCTGCGCCGCGCGTGCGAGGAGGTCGGCTTGCCGGACTCGCTGCGGGGTTGCGTGTATCCCCTCCTTCGCGATCCGGAGGGTGACTGGCCGGGCTGCTGCGGTGGAGGCTGCCACCCGTGTGCCTCCTCCCTGGTGGACGTGGCGATGCGCACGTTGGAGCTGCTCGGCACGCCCCGGCGCGCGCCCGTGGTCGGGTGAGGTGAAGTGAGGCCGGGCAGCGGCATAGGCTGCGGGCATGAATCCCATTGTCCATGCCGAGCTGGCCTGGCTCGCGGCGCAGGGTCTGAAGGAGCGCAGGGACCGCATCCTCGTCACCTGCGCGGGACTGGCGCCGGACCTGGATGGACTCACGCTGCTCGCGGGCGAGGCGTATTACTTCCGCTATCACCACGTCATCTTCCATGGCTACGTGGGTGCCATCGTCACGGCGGTGGCCTGCGCGGCGCTGGCGCGGCAACGGCTGCGGGTGGCGGCCCTGTCCCTGTTCACCTTTCACCTGCACCTGCTCTGCGACCTCGCGGGCAGCGGCCCGGGCTGGCCCATCTACTACTACTGGCCCACGAGCATGCGGGAGTGGTTCTGGGAGGGGCAGTGGAACCTCGCCTCCTGGCAGAACGCGGTCATCGGGCTGGCCACCACGCTGCTGTGTCTGGCGTGCGCGCTGCGATTCCGACGCACCTTCGTGGAGGTGTTCTCCGCCCGGTGGGACGCGGAGGTCACGCGCACGCTCCGGCGCCGGTTCCTCCGTGAGGATTTCGTGCGGGAACCATGACGTGATTGTCCATGCGTCCGTCGCCAGCATGGACGCATGCTCATCCTCGGACTCGGGTTGATGGCAGTGGGCGTGCTGGGGGCGTCGATCGAAGCCCCCGTCACTTCAGTCACTGTCTACAGTGACCAGGCGCAAGTGGTTCGCTCCGGCAGCCTCACGGTGTCCGGCTCGCGGCGGGTGACGTTTCCCCGGCTGCCCAAGAACGTGGATACGGACTCCATCCGCGTCGAAGCCGTCGGCGCGGAGGTGTCCCACGTCGACGTGCGCACCGTGAAGGGGGAGGCCTTCTCTCACGACGAAGCCCGAAAGCTCATCGCGAGGTTGGAAGACGTCGACGTCGTGCTCGCGCGCATCGCCGCTGAGCGCAATGTTCTTCACGCGCAGATTGAAGCGCTCCGGCGTATTCGTCCCACGGTGCCGGGTGACGGCGAGGCGGCACGGGCGCAGACGCCCCCCTCCAGTTGGAGCACCGCCGCGGCCTTCCTCGTTGACAACATCGCGCGGCTCGACACTCGGATGCGAGAGCTGGAGGCACAATCCGAGACGCTCAAGAAAGAACAGCAGCAGCACAAGGAGCGCGCCTCGACGTTGGGCAAGACGTTTGGCGAACCGGGTGTCGAGGTGGGCGCAACGCTCACGGGCAAAGGCGCCACGAAGGTGACGTTGACGTATCTCACCACCGGGGCCCGCTGGTATCCCCGATATGAGTTGCAGCTCCAGCCTGAGTCGCAACGGATGCAGATGGCCTTCTACGGCCGCGTCAGTCAGGAGACGGGTGAGGATTGGGAGGGCGCGCGGCTCACGCTCAGCACCGCCCTGCCCTCCAATGCCACCGCGATGCCGAAGCTCAGCACCTGGAAGCTGGGCGTCCGGGAGCGCTTCATTCCCACGCCCCATCCCCATCAAGAGTCCATTCGGCCCGCGCAGGCCGCTCCGGACAGCCAGCCCAAGGTCACGGCCTCGGCCGACCAAGCACTGCGTGCGCAGTTGCTATTCCTGGCTGGAGCGCAGACCGGGGAGCCCCCCGCGCCCACGCAGCCCCAAGCCCCCGAGCCTCCTCGGGAAAAGGGCCGAGGCACCATCCTGGGCACCGTCATCGACGCGCAGTCCCGAAAGCCGCTTTCAGACGTGGTCGTCATCGCGACGTCCCCCTCGGCCGAGGGGGACTACGTGACAGTGACCAACGCCAAGGGTGAGTACCTCATCCCCGGGATTCCCGCGGACCTCTACACCTTGCGGTTCGAACGAGAGGCGAACAAGCCCTATGCCCGCAGCCACATCCAACTCCGTCCGGCCCGTACGATCCGCGTCAACGTGGAGCTGCTTTCCGATGCCCTGCGCGAAACAATCGGAATCAATGGCCGCGGGCCCATCATCGACGTCGGCTCCTCCATGGCGGGCGTCAATATTGACGTGAACTTCGCCCACAGGGACCCCATCCCGCAGGACGTGGGACTGAGCCCACCGCCTGCCTGGCGGCCCCCCACATTCGCCCCGGAGTCGCCCGTCGCCGTCGCGGGGGGCTACAACCTCACCTTCACCTCGCAGCATCGGGAGACGCTTCTCAGCGGCAAGGGTGAACGCAGCCTGCCCCTGGTCTCCGAATCCTGGCCCGTGCAGGTGGAGCGACAGGTGTTCCCCGCGCTCTCGCCAAACGCATACCTCGTCGCGACACTCAAAGGCGCCGCCCGGACCGTGCTTCCCGGCGGAGACGCGTCGCTCTTCGTGGGGACCGACCCGGCCGGCTCCGCGACGTTGGAGACGCTCGTCCCCGGCGGCACCTTCACCCTGCCGCTGGGCATCGACCGCGCGGTGCGCAGTGCCCGCAATGTGCGGCTCGTCGAGGCGGAGAAGGGCTTCATCTCCAAGGAAGAGGTGGGTACCTACGAAGTCACCATCGAGGTTCCCAATCCCTATCCCTTCCCGCTGGCGGTGAGCGTGATGGACCAACTCCCGCTCAACACCGACGGCAAGGTGGAGGTGGCGCTGGTCCGCGCCGTGCCCTCCGTTCAGCCCGACACGGGAACGGGGAAGCTCCAGTGGAACGTGACGGTGCCCCCGTCCAGCAAGTCCACCGTCACCTTCCAATACACCATGAGCCGCCCCAAGGGCTGGCGTCTGTACCAGAAGTAGTCCGAGGACCGCCCCATGCCTGCCCTGTCCCTGACGCTGTGGGCGCTCGTTGCGTCCGCCAAGGTGTCCACTGTCGTGGTGTACCCGGATCGTGCGCAAGTCACGCGCGAGCAGACCGTGACGTGCCGGGGCCCTACCAGCGCCCTTTTCGAAGCCGTCCCCCTGGCCGCCGTGCCCGACAGTTTGCGTGCCCGCGCCATGGGCGCCACCGTGGAAGGCCTCATCAGTGAAGAGTCCGCGCGCGAGGAAGCCCATCGCGAGGAACGCACCCGCCTGGAAGCCCGCCTGGGCGCCATCCTCCGTGAGGAAAAGGCCCACAACGATGCGGTGGCGCGAGTGAGCGACCTGAGAACGCTCGCGAATGGCTACACGGATGTCGCCGTGGACCGCATCACTCGGGAACTGACGGCTTCAAAGCCCGACCCACGTGCCTGGGCAGCCTCCCTCGATTCGGCGTTGGCCGTGCGGCAGCGCGCGATGACCGAGGCCCTGGAGGCAAGCGCCAGACTGCGCACGCTCGAGAAACAGCGCTCCCAGGTGGAAGCCGAAATGGAGATGCTCCGGCTCGACACCGAACGACAGGAACGCCGCGTGGAGGTGCGCCTGTCCTGTCCCGAAGGGGCGCGGGCCATCGTGGAGCTGACCTATCTGGTGAGCCAGGCTTCCTGGACACCCTCCTATGAGGCCCGCGCGAACGAGAACAGCCAGACGCTGGAGTTGACGACGCTGGCCACGGTGCGCCAGGCCACCGGTGAGGATTGGTCGGAGGCAAAGCTGGTGCTCTCCACGGCGCAGCCGCAACGGGACGCGACGCTTCCGGCAATCCGGCCCCTGACCGTGTTCGCGGAGGAACGGGCGAAAGAGCGCCGGGTGTTGGTGCGCCGCGACGAGCAGCCACAGCACGCCCACGCGGGAGGTACCGACAACACCGCGCGTTCGAAGGGACTCGAATCCGTACCACAGGGCCTGTCCGTGCAACTGGTGGCGCCGACCCCCGTGAGCATCCCTGGCGATGACAGCGCCGTGCGCGTGCAGGTGGCGCAGACCCGGCTCAAGGCCGCGTTCCACTGGCGCACCATCCCCAAGCTGCACCCCGTCGTCTTCCGCGTGGCCCGCTTGAACAACGCCGCCGCGTTCCCGCTGCTGCCAGGTGATGTGGACCTCTATCGTGGCGCGGGCTTCATCGGCCGCCAGTCACTGGAGCACGTGGCGCAAGGTGCCCCCTTCGAGCTGACCTTCGGCGTGGAAGAAGGCCTGCGCGTGGAGCGCCGCGTGGTGGAGGAACTCCAGCGCCCCAAGGGCCTGTTCAAGGACACGCAGCGCTTCCGGTACGCCTACCAGTTCACGCTGAACAACCTCCGCGCGCACCCGGAAGAAGTGGAGCTCTCCGACCACTTCCCCGTCTCCGAACTGGACGACGTGAAAGTGGCCCTGGAGCCCGAGACGACGGCCGGCTACACGCTCCAATCCAACGACGGCATCGCCACCTGGAAGGTGAAGCTGGCCCCGGGCGAGAAGCGGACCGTGGACTTCGCCTTCCACGTCGACGCCCCCTCCCACTACGAAACGAAGGGGCTCTGACGTCGCATCGGGGCATCCTGCCCCTCTCCGGGGCAATCTGCCCCGCCCAGGGTGGGACACGGCACCCGCGTCCCCGAGTGAGGCACCGCCCCGCCTCCGTTGGCACAGTGGATGCTTTGCGTGGGCCCAAGGAAGTACGTCCCGCCCGTCCCGACAGCCGGCGAGGGCTCGTGCGGCAAACGCCGCCTTCCTTGTTGCAGCACTCGCGGTACGTTGTGAGAACCCACCTCCGGTCCGTGCGCTCCCTCCCCCTCGAGGCGCACGGACCGGAGCAGCCTCTTTACGAACCGCCCGTGAGACTCGCCCGCAAGTTCACCCTCGCCCTCGTCCTGCTCGCCATCGCCGTCATGGCGGGCTTGCAGTACGTCCAGGTCCGCCGCGAGCTCGAGCGCTCCGCCCTGGACATGCAGCATGACCACCGGTTGCTCGGCCACACGCTCGCTGGCTCCATCGGCAAGGCGTGGCAGCTCGCCGGGGAGCGCGAGGCGCTCACCCTGCTCCACCAGGCCAACCGCTTCCAGGAGCAGGTCCACCTGCGCTGGGTGTGGCTCGATGGCGGCCCCGGCACCCCGGCCCTCACCGGCTTCCCGCCGCGCCTGCTCTCGACCCTGCTCCAGGGCAAGGACGGCTCCATGGTGGACCCCGCCGTGGACCCCGGCCTGCTTCATTCGTACACGCCGGTGCTCATCGGCAACCGGCTGGGCGCCATCGAAATCACCGAGTCGCTGGGCGAACAGCAGAAGTACGTCAACACCGTGGTCATGGGCACCTTCGCCGCCACCGCCGCCATGGCCATCGGCTTCATCGTGGCCGCCATGGCCATGGGCCGCCGGCTGGTGGGCGAGCCGGTGGACCAGCTCGTGTCTCTGGCCCACCGCATCGGCGAGGGCGACCTCACCGCCCGCGTGCCGCTCCCGCAGCGCCGCGGCGACGAGCTCACCACCCTGGCCGGCGCCATGAACCGCATGGGCGAGCAACTGGAGGAGACGCGCTCGCGCCTCGCCACGGAGACGGCCGCGCGCCTGTCCGCCGTGGACCACCTGCGTCACGCGGACCGGCTCACCACCGTGGGCAAGCTGGCCTCCGGCGTGGCGCATGAGCTGGGCACCCCGCTCAACGTCGTCATGGGCCGGGCGAAGATGATCTCCTCCGGCGAGGCGGAGGGCGAGGAAGTGGGCGAGTGCGCGCAAATCATCTCGCAGCAGGCCCAGCACATGACGGCCATCATCCGTCAGCTCCTCGACTTCGCGCGGCGGAGGAAGCCGCACCGCGCGCCAGAAGACGTGCAGGGCCTGGTCGAACGCACCCTGTCGCTGCTGCGCTCCATGGCGGCGCGAAACAGCGTCACGCTGGAGACGGACATCCCCGCGGGACTCACGGTGGAGGTGGACGCGGGCCAGGTGCAGCAGGTGCTCACCAACCTGGTGATGAACGGTGTGCAGGCCATGAAGCAGCCGGGCACAGTGCGCGTGCGCGCGGCCCACACCCGGAGCACCCCGCCCCCGGACGTGGGCGGACCCGAGGCGGACTTCGTGCGCCTGGACGTGGAGGACGAGGGCCAGGGAATTCCCGAGGACGTGCTGTCCCACCTCTTCGAGCCCTTCTTCACCACCAAGGACGTGGGAGAGGGCACCGGACTGGGCCTGTCTGTCTCCTATGGGCTCATGCTGGAGCATGGCGGCTGGATTGCCGTGCGCAGCGAGCCCGGACGCGGTAGCTGCTTCTCCATCTACCTGCCAAGGGGTGAAGACACATGCCAGGCCGCGTCCTAGTCGTCGAGGACGAGCGCGAGATGCGCGCGATGTTGGAGAAGGGGCTCACGCGCCGGGGCTTCACGCCCGTGGCGCTCCCGTCAGCGGACGAGGCCCTGGTGCGGCTGGCCGCCGAGGACTTCGACGTGGTGCTCACCGACCTGCGCATGCCCGGCATGGACGGGCTGGCGCTGTGCGAGCGCATCGCCCTCAACCGCCCGGACATCCCCGTGGTGGTGGTGACGGCCTTCGGCAGCCTGGAGACGGCGGTGGCCGCCATCCGCGCCGGCGCGTACGACTTCGTCACCAAGCCCATCGACGTGGACGCGCTGGTGCTGGTGCTGGAGCGCGCCGTGCAGCACCGCGCCCTGCGTGAAGAGGTGCGCAGGCTGCGCCAGGAGCTGGGCCGGCGCGAGGACAGCGGCACCGTGGTGGGTGAGAGCCCCGCCATGAAGCAGGCCTACGCGCTCATCGACCGCGTGGCGGACCTGGACTCCACGGTGCTGATTACCGGCGAGAGCGGCACCGGCAAGGAGGTGGCGGCCCGGGCCGTCCACACGCGCGGGCGCCGCAAGGACGGGCCCTTCGTCGCCATCAACTGCGCGGCCATGCCGGAGGCCCTGTTGGAGAGCGAGCTGTTCGGCCACGCCAAGGGCGCCTTCACCGACGCCAAGGCCGCCCGCACCGGCCTGTTCGTCCAGGCCAATGGCGGCACCCTCTTCCTGGACGAGGTGGGCGAGCTGCCCCTCACCCTCCAGCCCAAGCTGCTGCGCGCCCTGCAGGAGCGCACGGTGCGCCCGGTGGGCGGCGACACGGAGCTGCCCTTCGACGCGCGCATCGTCGCCGCCACCAACCGCGACCTGGAGCTGGCCGTGGAGGAGGACCGCTTCCGCGAGGACCTCTACTACCGGCTCAACGTCATCGGCGTGGAGCTGCCGCCGCTGCGCGCGCGCGGCAACGACGTGCTGGCCCTGTCCCAGCGCTTCATCGAGCAGTTCGCCTCGCGCACCGGGAAGCGGGTGCTGGGCCTGTCCCCCGCGGCGGCCCAGCGGCTGCTCGCCTACGGCTGGCCGGGCAACGTGCGCGAGCTGCAGAACTGCCTGGAGCGCGCGGTGGCGCTCACCTCCTTCGAGGAAATCACCGTGGACGACCTGCCCGAGCGCGTCCGCAACTACAGCCAGCCGCGCGTGGTGCCGGAGACGCAGGACGCCTCGGAGCTGGTGACGCTGGAGCAACTGGAGCGGCGCTACATCCACCGCGTTCTGGAGGCGGTGGGCGGAAGCCGCACGCTGGCGGCGCGCATCCTCGGGGTGGACCGCAAGACGCTGTACCGCAAGCTGGAGCGCGACGACGACACGCGCAAGGCCTGACGTCAGTCCACCACGTCCAGACGCACCTCGAAGAGGCAGGGCCACAGCTTGCCTGTCATGAAGATGCGGCCCGAGCCCGGCTCCACGGCGATGCCGTTGAGCACCGCCTCCGGGTTGGTCACCTGCCCCGCCACCGCGCGCGTCAGCGCCGACGCGTCGATGACGCCCACCACCGTGCCCGTGGCGGGGTCGATTTCCAGCACGTCCGAGCTGTGCCAGATGTTGGCGTAGATGACGCCGTTGGCGCACTCCAGCTCGTTGATGAGCTCCACGGGCTGGCCGCGCAGCTTCACCTGCACCGCGCCCACCAGGGCGAAGCCGTCGGGCTCGTGGAAGGTGAGCATGGTGCCGCCATCGCTGCGCACCAGCTTCCCGTTCCAGTAGCAGAGGCCCCAGCCCTCCCCCGAGTAGCGCGTGGTCCGCTCGCGCTGTGGCGGCATGCCGCTCCAGGTGAAGAGCACGCCTTCGGTCCAGGTGAGCTGGTACAGGCGCTCACCATCGCTGGCCAGGCCCTCCGCGAAGATGTTCCCCAGGCGCTCCATCCACACCGGCTGCGCGCTCTCCAGCGACAACTGCCGCAGCGTCCCCTGGTGCCCGGTGCTCTCGAAGAGGTGCCCCTGGTGGAACACCAGTCCCTGGGTGAAGGCATTCGTCGCGTGGGGATACTCACGGATGATGTGCGCCACGCGCCGCACGGGTTCCTGCACGCTGCCTCCCGCATCCGGCACCGGCCGGTTCGTGGGGCTGCAATGGCACGCCGCGCCCAGCGCGAGCAAGGACAGCAGCGAGGATGGAATCCGCATGAGACGCCTCGAGTGAAGCGGTTCGTGCGACGCCCACCGCCCCGCGCGAGCCTGGACCCAGGCCCGTCAGGGTGCAAGCACCCGCCCCACCGCGTCCATCGGATTTCTCGCCGGGCCCGCGACACTGGGCGAACAGTCAGGGCACGCGCGCCGTGAAGCCTCAGCGCGGCGGCGGTACCAGCATCTCCACCGCCTCGCACAAATCCTCCATGGCGAAGGGCTTGTTGAGCACGCGCGCCGCGCCGAGCAGCTCCGCTTCCTGGTGGAGCTGCGCATCGCCGAAGGCGGTGATGAGGATGACGGGCGTCGTCCAGCCCTCGCGGCGCAGGCGGGCCAGCACCTCGATGCCCGAGAAGCCGGGCATGCGCACGTCGGTGACGATGAGGTCGGGGACCTGCGTCTGCTGCGCGAGCAGTCCGTCCACCAGCGCCTTGACCAGCCCCGGGCCGTCCGGTGCCTCCACGACGTCATACCCGCGCCGGGACAGCGCCCGCCGCAACAGGCTGCGCATCTCGGGCTGATCCTCCCCCAGGAGGATTCGCGGAGCGCTGCGGCGCGACACCCACTCACGCGTCGACAGCGGCCACTCCCGCACCTCGTCGCTGACCGCCGTGAATTCGTCTGGCCCCATCAATGGCTGCTCCTTGTGGTGTGGTGGGCACGCCCGGCACCTGGGCCCCTCCCTCGCTTCGGGACGGGGCGGCGCCGGGCGCCCAACGCATGAGCATCCGCCGTGCCACGCCGTGGCCCCGGAGCGTTGGCCCCTGCCCGCCCGCCAGCCGACCCGCGAGGGCCCGCTCGCCCCCCATGCCTGGGCCGCCAGGAGCCCCATCCCTGTCGCCCATATAAGGAGGCGCTCCGCTTCTGGGACCGGCGCGGCACACCCGGACAGCGCGCCGGCCTGGGGGCGGGACGCTCCTGACAGGTTCCACACCCGCTGTATGGCCCGCTGGCGCCCCAGAAACGGGGGCGGGGCACGTTGCCCCGGGGAGAAATGCCCCAAGCCGGGGCAGTTTGCCCCGGGATGATGGGGCACCTGGGGCACGCACGGACCGTGGCTCCGAGGCATTCCGAGGGCGAGGAGCGTTGGCCCGCCAACTGCAATGCCTCCCAACATCGGTTCGGGCGCGGGGCTCACGCAAGAAACCCCATGGCGATGACCGCTGCTGACGTCGGGGGACAGTCGGCCGCAGGGCATCACCTTCCACCCCTCCAAGGTGGGACCTTTCTCGCGCAGGCCCCTCGCCTGGACCGGCATTTTCCCTCTCGATTGGAGAACGAACGATGGCCTGCTCGCTCCCCTCCCGCCGCTTCCTCAGTGCGCTGGTCCTTCTTCCCGCCGCCACGCTTGGCGCCTGTGGCCAGGCCATTGGCTCCGCGTCCGCGGCGTCGCCCGCTCCCACCGCCCACGTCGCCGCCGCTGTTCCGTCGCAGGCGGCGCCGCCCATCCAGAAGGCGCTCTTCAATCCGGCCGTGGCCGGAAGCCAGGGCGGCATCACCTCGCTGGCGCCGCTGGTGGACGCGGTGAAGGGCGCGGTGGTCAACGTGGAGGTGCGCGCGCGGCCCCGCAGGTCAGCCGCCATGCAGCGCCTGCCACCCGGCATCGCGGAGCGCTTCGGCCTGCCGCCCGGGTTCGGCGGCGAAGGCAACGGCCCGGCACGACAGGGCGCGGGCTCCGGCTTCATCATCGACGCCTCCGGCATCGTCCTCACCAACAACCACGTGGTGGAGGACGCCGACCAGGTGCGCGTGAAGCTGGATGACGGGCGTGCCTTCGACGCGGAGGTGATGGGCCGCGATCCGCTCACCGACGTGGCCCTGCTGAAGCTGAAGGGGGCGCCGGGCAACCTGCCGGCGGTGCCGCTGGGGGACTCGGACGCGCTGCGCGTGGGCGACGCCGTCATGGCCATTGGCAATCCCTTCGGCCTGGCGTCCAGCGTGAGCGCGGGCATCCTCTCCGCGCGGGCCCGCGACATCCAGGCGGGCCCCTATGACGAATTCCTCCAGACGGACGCCGCCATCAACCCCGGCAACTCCGGCGGGCCGCTCTTCAACATGCAGGGCGAGGTGGTGGGCATGAACACCGCCATCGTCGGCGGCGCCACGGGCATCGGCTTCGCGGTGCCCAGCAAGCTCATCCAGGCGCTGCTGCCGCAGCTCAAGGAGACGGGCGTGGTGCGTCGCGGCTGGCTGGGCCTGGCCGTACAGGACCTCACGCCGGACCTGGCGCGGGCGCTGGGCCTGGAAGCGATGAAGGGCGCGGTGGTGGCGGGCGTCAACCGCGGCAGCCCGGGCGAGCGCGCCGGCCTGCGCGAGGAGGACGTCATCACCTCCGTCAACGGCAAGCCGGTGGACTCCGCGGGCGGGCTGACGCGCGCCGTGGCCCTGCTCCAGCCCGACAGCCGCGTGAAGGTGGACCTGCTGCGCGGTGGCAAGGCGCAGTCGCTGGACGTCACCCTGGGCACGCGGCCCGCGCAGAATGGCGAGCAAGAGGTGCTTCCGCGCAACGCGTCCGCCTCCGCGCCGAGGCGGCTGGGCGTGCAGTTGTCGGACACGCGGGACGGCGGCGCGCAGGTGGTCGCCGTGGAGCCGGGCAGCCCCGCCGAGCGCGGGGGCCTGGTGCCGGGCATGGTGCTGGTCCAGGTGGGCGACCAGAAAATCGCCAGCGCGTCGGACGCCGCCCAGGCCCTGACGGCCGCGAAGCCCGGCGCCGCGCTGCTCCTGCGCGTGCGCATGCCGGGTTCGGAGTCCACGCTGCTGCGCGCGGTGGAAGTCCCGGAGCGCTGAACACGGTGGTGGGAAACTGTGGACCCCCGGGATGGTACGTAGACGACCCCGGGGGTTCTGAAACCGGAGGACACCTGACGTAGAGTCCCCTCCGTGCCGCGATGCCAGACATGCGGACGGCGCTGGGAAGGCTCTCATGCGCCGTGCCCGCCAGGACCGCCTCCTCAGGGAGACACGCCCTCGCCGTCCCCTGTGCCCGCTGTTCCGGGCTACCAGGTGGACGGCGTCTTCGCGCGAGGAGGCTTCGGCGTGCTGCTGGGCGCCCAGCGCGAAGCGGACGGCCTGCGCGTGGCCATCAAGGTGGCCCGTGGGAGCAACTGGCTGGGCCGCGCCCAGCTCGCCCGTGAGTCAGAGGCCCTGCGCGTGCTCGGGCCGCCCACGGTGCCCGCGCTCTACGAGGCGGGCGCCCTGACGGGTGGCGCGCGCTTCCTGGCCATGGAGTACGTGCCACTCCCCACCCTGGCGGACCGGCTGGCTCGCGCCGCGGGACCGCTGCCCCCCGACGAGCTGGCGCCTCGCGCGCTGGCCGTGGTGGACACGGTGGCTCAGGTCCACGCACACGGGCTCGCCCACTGCGACCTCAAGCCGGAGCACCTCTTCGTCGATGAAGCGACGGGCCGCGTGCGCGTCTTCGACTTCGGCCTGGTGCGGGGCGCCACCACGGAGAGCGCCTCGCAGCCCAGCGATGCCTCCACGCCCAGTGACGCGTCTGGCTTCGCCGGCACCGCGGAGTACATGGCCCCCGAGCAATGTGCGGGCAACGCGGACATCTCCACGCGCACGGACGTGTACGCGCTGGGCGTCCTCCTCTACGAGATGCTCACCGGACGGCCGCCCTTCTTCGGTCCCACTCCGGACGTGCTCCAGGCCCACCTGTCGCTGCGCCCGCCGCCCCCGTCCGACTTCGCGCCCGTGCCGCCCGCGGTGGAGGAGGTGGTGCTGCGCTGTCTGGCGAAGGAGCCCGCCCGCCGTCCGGAGAACGCCGCCGCGCTGGGCAGCGCGCTGCGCGAGGCCTTCGAGCACGCCCACCGCGCCACCGAGCCCGCGACGCCTCGGCCCGCGGCGCCGGGCGAGCCGCGCCCCGCGCAGGTACGCCGCTCCGTCGCCATCCTGTTCCTCACCTCGCGCGCCAACCCCGTGTCGCTCCAGAAGGCCCTGGCCTCCTATGGCGGGCACCTGGCCTTCTCCGACGCCCAGCGCATCGCCGCCGTCTTCGACCCGGACGCGGGAGAGAACCCGGTGCGCCGCGCCATGCGCGCCGCGGAAGGATTGGCGGAGCGGGGCCTGTCGGCCAACGGCCTCGTGGACGTGTCCGCCGTCACCGTGCAGCGCCGTCCCACCGGCGCGCCGCGCTACCTGGGCGCCATCCTGTCCCGCGAGGACCGCTACCCCAGCGGGCCCGAGGCCCATGGCCTCCTGCTGTCTCCCGCCGCCGCCGAGGCCGTGCCCGAGGTGCCCTGCATGGAGGTGCCGGAGCTGCGGGGCCTGTTGCGCCCCGCGCCGCCGGGCGCCGCGCCCCGTCCGGACATCACCGTCCTCCAACTCGGCAGCGAGGTGCTGGTGGGCCGCGAGGCGGAGCTGGCCGAGCTGCTGGAGAGCGCGCGCTCCGCGGTGGGCGGCGCCACGCCCACCATCGTCACCGTCTTGAGCGAGCGCGGCCTGGGCAAGAGCCACCTGGCCGCAACCCTCGCCCGCCGTCTGCAACTGCTGCTGCCCCACGCGCGGGTGTACAGCTCGCGCTCCCGGGAGCCGGTGCAGGGCGACCCCGACGGCACCCTGCGCACGCTGCTGCGGTGCGCCCTCAACGCCTTCGAGCGCGACGACACGGACACCGAGCAGCAGACACGCGCCGCCATCCTCCAGCGCCTGGGCCCCACGCTGGGCACCGAGCTGTGGCCCGGCGTGGCCGCCACGCTGGGTTGGTACACGCCCGGTGGCCCGGAGCTCCAGAGCTGGGCCGCCGCGCCCGGTGCGCTTCGCTCGCTGGCCATGCGCGCCGCCGGTGAGTTGCTGGCCGCCAATGCCCGCGAGCGTCCGCTGTGCCTCGTCCTGGACGACGCGCACTTCGCGGAGGAGACGGCGCTGGACGCGCTGGAGTACGCCTGCCTCGCCGAGGCCAGTGTCCCGTTGTGGGTGTGCGTGCTGGCGCGCCCGGGCTTCGAGAAGAGCCGTCCCACCTGGGGCACTCGCGCCGCGAAGCAGGCCACGTTGTCCCTGCCGGTGCTGGCGGCCGACCAGGCGCAGTCGCTGTGCCGCCTGCTGCTCAAGCCAGTGGAGAACGTGCCCGCGCAGGCGGTGGAGCGCATCGTCGAGCGCGCGCAATACGTCCCCCTCTACCTGGTGGAGCTGGTGCGCGGCCTCAAGCGCCAGGGCCTGGTGCGCCAGCGCGCGCCGGGAGGGAGCTGGTACCTCGTCACAGACGGGCTGGAGAAGGTGCCCGAGCTGCGGCTGGTGGAGTGGCTGGCGGACCGCGAGCTGGGCGCGCTGCCGCCATCACTGGCCGCACACGCGCGCCTGTGCGCGATGCTGGGCACGGACTTCACCGCGGCCACGGCCGAAGGCGTGGTGCGCGAGCTGGAGCGCGAAGGCGCCGCGGGCGGCTTCCCCCTGGACGCGGGCCACGCCACCAAGCGGCTCCTGGACTCCGGCTTGCTGGTGTCCCACCGTCACGATGGGTTGAGCTTCCGCAACGAGCTGCTGCGCGAGGCGGTGGCCTCCACCCTGCCCGCCGCCGAGCGCGAGCACGTCCACCACGCCGCCTACCGCTACTTCCTCAGCGCGGCCGGCGCCGGTGAGCGCCAGCGTCTGCCTCGCCTGGCCCTGCACGCCGCCGCCGCCGGGCGCCGCGACGAGGCCGCCGCGCTCTCCATCGACCTGGCCGAGTCCGCCCGGGGCCGCCACGCGTTCCTCGACGCCGAGGCCATGTACACGCGGGCGCTGGAGCTGCTGGAGCCCACCGACGAGCTGCGCTGCCTCACCGCGCTGCGCGGCCGGGGCCTGATGCGCATCCGCATTGGCCGGTATGACGACTCGCTGGCGGACTTCGCCGCGGCCCGCGAGCGTGCCCGCCGGCTGGGCCACACGCGCACGGAAGTGGAGCTGCTGCTGGACGAGGCCATGGCGCTGGACTGGGTGAACGACTACACGCGCAGCGAGGCCCGCGCGCTGGAGGCCCAACAGCTGGCGGCCACCGTGGCCTCGCCCTACGTGCAGGCGCGGCTGCTGCTGGCGCTGGGACGCGCCCAGTTCCGCAAGGGTGAGTGGCAGGAGGCGCGCATGCCCCTGGAGGCCGCCGCCGAGCGCGCGCGCCGCCTGGGCGACGCGGGCTATGAGACGCAGGTGGTGGCGCAGTTGCTGCTGGCCGTCATCCTTCCCAACCTGGGCGACATCGACGAGACGGAGCACGTGCTCACCGAGGTCATCACCGCCTGCACCGAGCGCGGTGACCACTTCCACCTGGGCAGCGCCATCAACAACCGGCGCAACTTGTGGGTGGCGCGCAAGGAGCTGACGCGGGCGCTGAAGGACCAGGAGCGCTTCATGCACCTGGGCCGCGAACTGGGCATGGTGGGCTGGGAGTACTTCGCCGAGCACAACCTCGGTGAGCTGCACTACCAGGCCGGCGACGCCGACGCCGCGGCGCCCCACATCGCTCGCGCCATTGCGTTGGAGCGACGGCACCCGGAGGTGGCGTCACGCCCGTGGGCCCTGCTGCTCCAGGCGCGAGCCCTGGCCTGGATGGGCCGGCACACCCGTGCCCGCGAGGTGCTGGCCCAGGTGCGGCACGTGATGGCGGAAGGCCCGCCGGGCGTGGAGCTGAGCCCGTCCGAGGAGGTCCTCTTCTCCATGGTGGAGCTGGCCACCCGCGACGCCGCCCCCGAGGCGTGGTGGTCCCTGCGCGAGCGCTCCGCGCAGGTGTCCGTGGAGCAGGAGCCGCTGGAGGTCCTGGAGATGATGGGGCTGGCGGCGCTGCGCCGGGGCGACCGGGAAGAGGCCGCGCGCGTGCTGCGCGAGGCCCTGGAGCGCGCGCGGCACGTGCCCAACCTCATGGAGGGCCGCATCCGCCGCTCCCTGGAGAAGGTGCTCGAGTCTTCGTCGGCTACGTGAGGCCGAAGGCCATCAGCGCGGCGATGAGCACGCCCGCCAGCGACTCGCCCGCGATGGAGCCCGCCGCCAGCGTGGACGTGTCCCGGTCCGCCGCCTGGGGCCAGCGCCAACGCGCCGCCGCCAGTCCCAGCGCGCCCAGGCACAGCGTCACCGCGTAGTAGGCCGGCAGGATGAAGCCGATGCCCAGCGCCACCGGCAGCGGCAGCCACCGCGCCGCCCGGCCACGGGACACAAAAGTGAGCAGTGCGCCCACGCCCACGGCCACGCAGGCCGCCAGCGCCGCGTGAGGCGGCAGCCCGTCCAGCCCTCGCACCGCCACCTCCGCCACCGCGCGGAACTGGTGGGCGAAGGGCGCGGGCAGCGCCTCCGAGCCCAGGCCGTGCGTCCTGGACAGCAGCAGGTACACCGGCACGCCCACCACCGAGCCCGCCAGCACGCCCACGAGCTGCGCGGCGAGCTGGTGGCGCGCGGAGGCCCCAAGCAGGTGCCCCGCCTTGAGCGACCACATGCTGACGCCCGTCTGCGCGGCCGCGCCTGACACCACGGCGCCCGCGGCGACGTTGGGCGCCATGGCCCCCGGCAGCAGCGCGCCGAAGATGACCTGCGTCACCTGCCCCATCTGCGTCACGGGGGACACGTCCACCTGTCCGGCGCCGCGCGCGCACACCGCGCACAGGGGCAGCACCAGCACCAACGCCAGCAGCATGTACGGCACGCTGAGGCCGAACAGCGCCGAGCCCACCACCACCGCCAGCACGCACGCCGCCAGGCCCGCGCCCAGCGCCCAGGACGGCACCGCCGCGCCCCGCCCCAGGCTGCTCACGTCACGCGCCGCGCTCAGGAAGTCGCGCGCCTGCGCCAACAGCGCCGCCAGGGCCGAGCCCACCATCAGCCCCACGCCCGGCCACGTGAGCCAGGCGGAGAGCGTCTCGTAGCGCGTATCCGCCAGCACACCCGCGCCCGCGAGCCCCGGCGCCAGCACGCCCCACGCCACCACCGCGCCCGCCAGCATGCTCAGGCCCAGGCGCGGCCCCGTCATCATGCCAATGGCCAGCAGCATGGGGCTCCACCCCACGCCCCACGTCAGCGACGCGGCGGGAAGGCCCGCCAGCGTGCCGGGCAGCGCCGTCATCCCAGGCAGCCATTTGAACGCATCCCGCGCGGCGGTGACCGCCACCGCCGCCACGCCCGCGCCCGCCAGCAGCCGTCCACGGCCCGCGCGGACCGTGTCGCCCGTGGACGCGTGCATCGCGGTAATCAGCTCCGCGGTGGCGATGCCGGTGGGAAACGGCAGGGCCTCCTGGGCCACCAGCCGACGCCGCAACAGGTGCGCGGCGAGCACGCCCAACACCCCCAGCGCCACGCTCCACACCGCCACACCCCAGCCCGGGACGGAGGTGCCCAGCAGCGTCAGCGCTGGCAACGCGCCCAAGAGGCCCGCCGCCGCCGGCATGGCCCCCACGGCCGCCGCCGCCGTCTGCGTGAGGTTGTTCTCCAACGGCGTATAGGGCACGCCGCGCCTGCGGGACACCGAGGCCAGGGCGCTGAAGCCCAGCACCGCGGCGGTGACGGAGCCGCTCTCCCACCAGCCCGTCTTCAGCCCCATGTACACATTGGTGATGGCCAGCAGCCCACCAATGAGCAGGCCCATGCCCAGCGCGCGCGTCGTCAACTCCAGCGCCGCGGGGCGCTCCGTCACCAGGGACAGGGAGGGCGCGGGCGCGACCTCCGAAGGGTCCTTTCCAGAGAGGCCACTCACCGGGTGGCTCATCGCCCCGCCTCGGCGGAGCGGCCCACGAGCTCGCGCAACTGCATCAGGTCCAGCGGCTTGGCAATCTTGGCGTTGGGCACGTCACGCAGGAACGACACCGTGCGCGGCGTGAAGGCGCCGCCCGTCATGAACACCATGCGTCCAGCCTGCTCCGGGGCGCAGCGGCCCAGCTCGTGGTACAGGTCCATGCCCGTCATCCCGGGCATCATCACATCACAGAGGATGAGGTCGAAACGGCCGCCGTCGCTCACCAGCCGCAGCGCGGCCTGGGCGCTGTTCGCGGTGGACACCTCGTGGTCCGCGGCCAGCGAGCGCTGGAGCGCCAACGTCACGTTGGGCTCGTCATCCACCACCAGGATGCGCGCGCGCGCGTTGGCCTGCATGGTGGCGGACAGGCGCGGCAGCACCTCCAGCTCGCGCGTGGCGGCGCACAGCACCACGCGGAAGGTGCTGCCCCGGCCCGGCTCGCTCTCCGCCTGGATGGCGCCGCCCATGGATTCGATGATGCCGTGGCAGATGGACAGCCCCAGCCCCGTGCCCACGCCCACCGGCTTGGTGGTGAAGAACGGGTCGAAGATGCGGCCCAGCACCTCCTGCCCCATGCCCATGCCCGTGTCGCGGACCTCCACCACCACCCGGTCCTTCTCTCCGGCGCGGATGACCACGCGAATCTCGTGCTCCACGCCCGGCGTGCCCTCCTCCGGAATCGCCTGCGCCGCGTTGAGCAGCAGGTTGAGGAACACCTGGCACAGCCGCGACTCGCTGGCTTCCACCGGCGCCACCGGCTCGAACTCCGTCACCAGCCGCGCCCGGTGGCGGATGACGTTGTCCGCCATCTTGCACGCCAGCTCCACCGCCCGGCGCACGTCCACCGGCATCAGTCGCGTCTCCTGCTCACCGCGCGCGAAGACCTTCAGGTCGCGGACGATGGTGGCGATGCGCTCCGCGCCTTCCGCTGTCTCACGCACCAATTGCTGCAACGACGCCACGGGCGCCGCCGGTGCCTGGCTCTCCAGCCGCTCCAGCCCTTCGCGGATGAGGTGCAGGTTGACGAGCATGTAGGCCAGCGGGTTGTTGATTTCGTGCGCCACGCCCGCGCCCAGCGTGCCCACCGACGCCAGCCGGTCCGCCACCACCAGGTGCGCCTGGAGCTGCTTCCGCTCCGTCGTGTCGCGGTGGACCATGATGTTGGCGATGGCGCGCCCCTCGCTGTCGCGCAGCGGTACGACGACGGACTCGCACCAGCAGGTGGTGCCGTCGTGGCGCTTGAACTCCAGCTCTCCGGACCAGCGCCCCTGCTTGTCCAGCGCGGTGAGTATCAGGCCGGTGAGCCGGTCGGGCTCATCCGGGTGCAGCACGCTGAAGAGCGTCTGGCCCAGCGCTTCTGATTTCTGCCGCCCGAACATGCGCTCGGCGCTGGAGTTCCAGTCGATGATGCCGCCGCCCAGGTCGGTAATCACCACGCCGTCGTAGATGCTCTCGAAGATGAGCGATTGGCGGTGCAGCTCCTGCTCGGCCAGCTTGCGCGCGGTGATGTCCATCACCGTGCCCGTCACCCGCGCCGGCGCGCCCGAGGCGTCACACAGCACGTCACCCTTGCAGGAAATCCACCGCCAGCCGCTCCCCTGCGGCTCGATGCGGTACTCCACGTCCACCTGCGTCTTCTTCTCCAGCGCGGCGCCCAGCACCTCGCTCACGCGCGGCAGGTCCGCTGGGTGCACCACCTCCGACAGCTCCATGGCGCGGCCGGACAGCTTCCCCACGGGAAGCCCCAGCAGCCGGTCCACCTGCTCGCTCCACGTCACCCGGCCGCTCTGCGCGTTCCAGTCCCAGATGCCCACGCGCGCGGCGGTCAGCGCCTGGCGAAGCTGCTCCTCCCGCTGCTCCAGGACCTCGCGCTTGGAGAAGCGGAACACGGTGACGGTGCCGATCTGCAGCCGGTCCCCTTCCATCAACTCGGCGGTGCTGACGGGCACGCCGTTGAGCAGCGTGCCGTTGGTGGAGTCCAGGTCGGTGACGTGGCAGGCACCGTCGCCCGCACGAACGACGCGCGCGTGCTTGCGCGACACCCCGTGGTCGTCGATGCGCACGGTGACGTCGGAACCGCGGCCGATGATGTGCTCGCCCTGGTCCAGGCGGTAGGCCTTGCCGATGGCTGCCGGCGTGGTGGTGCTGATGAGGATGAGGCAGGCTCCCGTGGAGGACGGTGGCGCCAAGGCAAGGCCCGCGCACGTCGTGAGTTCATCCAACGTCGTCATGTCGCAGCCCCCCGACGCTCGCCCGAAGCCCCTGCTCTCCCGCCATCCCCGCGCTCTCTCTCCGTGCGAAGTGTCACGCCCCCTGAATCCCATCAGTGCCAGGGCCCCTCCGTCCAATCCCCCCCGACTCCAGGGCAGCAGACCTTCCGCCAGCGAACACCCCGCGGGACGCGCCCACGTCCTCCCCGATGGGTGGCCAACGCCCACACGCCGATGCCGCGGCGCGGCGGGAATTCAATCCGGCGTCAGAGCAGACTCCTGGGGGAAAGGTGTAAGGATGAGGCACCCCATGGCGGCGGACTCCGAGAGCACCTTTCGCATCCAGGCCCGAGCGGACCTGCATGCATCCGAGCGGGCCCAGAGCGAACCTTCCCGTGCGCAGCGAGGCCCGGGCACGCTGGCCGGGGAGTACGTCCTCAAGGCACTGCTCGCCTCGGGCGGGCACGGCAGCGTGTACGAGGCGGAGCACCGCATCCTGGGCCGGCGGGCCGCGGTGAAGGTCCTCCACCCGCACCTGGCGGACCAGGGGGAGATGCTCAAGCGCTTCGTGCGCGAGGCGCGCGTGGTGAACCAGATTCGCCACCCCAACATCGTGGACGTGTACGACTTCGGGCTGATGCCGGACGGCAGCCCCTACTACGTCATGGAGCTGCTCACCGGCCGCACGCTCAGCCAGGTGGTGCAGGAGCGCGGGCGGCTGTCGTCGACGCGCGCGCTCGCGTACCTGGAGCCCGTCTGCGGCGCGCTGGAGGCCGCGCACCGTGCGGGCGTCGTCCACCGCGACTTGAAGGCCAGCAACATCCTCGTCGTGGAGGAAGGTGAGCGCCCCCGGGTGAAGCTGCTGGACTTCGGCATCGCCAAGCTGCTGCACGCCGAGCCTTCGCAGGAAGGGCTCACCATCGCCGGCCAGCGGCTGGGCACCGCGCACGCCATGGCGCCCGAGCAGTTCCGCGGCGGCCCCATTGGCCCGCACACGGACATCTACGCGCTGGGCGTGCTGCTGCATCAGCTCATCACCGGCCGCTATCCCTTCCAGTGCGAGGACCGGATGGAGCTGGAGCGGCTGCACCTGGAGGCGCCCGCGCCCCGGCCCAGCGCCATCGCCGCGGTGTCCCCGGCGGTGGACGCGGTGGTGCTGCGCTGCCTGGAGAAGGACGGCAGCCGCCGCTTCGGCAGCGTGACCGCCTTCCTCGCCGCGCTCAGCGAAGCGGCCGAGGAGCCCGTCCAGCCCACGCGCCGCACGCGGCTGGCGCTGGCCGTCCACGCCGAGGTCGTCCTCGCCGCCTCCGCCCAGGATGATGACGCCGTGTACGCGGTGCTCGCGGACGTGCTGGATGGGCTCGAGCAGGGCCTGCGCGGCGGCGGCTTCCTGCTGGCGCTCCAGTCCGGCACCTCCCTGCTGGCCGTGCACCCGCTGGACCACGGCGCCCCCAGCGCCGAGCGCACCGAGTACCTGCGCGAGGCGGAGCGCACGCTGCGGGTGCTCCAGGACATGGCGCAGAAGCTGGCGGACCCGGTGAACGCCCGCGTCCACCTCTGTGTCCACCTGGGCCAGGCGGAGACGCGCGGGGACTCCTCGGAGTCGGAAGTCGTGGGAGGCCCCGTCACCGACGTGGGCACCTGGCGCCTGCGCACCGCGGATGGCTTCGCGCTCACACCAGCGGCGTCGCTCGCACTGGAGTTCGACGAGAGCGACTAGCTGACGGAAAACACGTATCTGTTATCAGCTTGCGAGCAGGTGAGCGTGACGTCGTCGCCCATGACACAGACCAGGTGTCTCCGGGCAGACCCCCACCCGAATATTCCCGCCGGGCCATATTTTCTCACGACTTGAACACCGTCACACTGGCCTCACCCATCAGCGACAGTGTTTCAGTTCGTGGGAGCTGGAACTGATGGCATCCGGGGAGCAGGAATTGCTCGCTCCCCGAAACGGGGGAAAGCCATGCGTCTCATGCCAGCGTTTCTGTCTGGATTCCGAATCAATCACGGCCTGAAATACCTGCGCCGGCCGCGTATCGCCGGAGGGTTGCTGGGGCTGGCGCTGGGATTCGGAGGCGGGGCATGTGGTCCAGCGGAGCTTGCGGGTGATACGTGGACGCTGTGCGAAGCCCACGGGTCGGCCGAATCAGGCAACGGATTGTCGACCAATGGCTTGTCAACCAATGGTCTTTCAACCAACGGACTGTCCACCAATGGCTTATCAACCAATGGGCTCTCCACGATTGGATTCTCCAACTGGTTCAACCAGGACCCCGCACGCGCCAATGAACTCATGCGTTACATCATCCGGTGCGCGGCGAAGGAGAATCAGCAGCACAAGTACACCAACCCGGTGACGGGGGTGAGGTACACCTGGGAAGGAGGCCTGGGCCTCGCACTCAACTGGGCCACGGGCGCACCGGCGACTGCCCAGGAAGAAGAAATCGTCTCAGCCTGCCTGGCGGCCCATGTGAACAAGTTCGGGCTTCCCGTCGCCATCTCCGTGTTGGGCCGCAACGCGCGGGGCGGTGCCCTGCCGTACACGGAGCAGGAGCTGTCGACGTTCAGCGAGCGGGAGGCGTGCTTCTTCGGCAACCTCTTCGACGGCACCGGCGTCTTCGCCGCCACGGACCGCGGCTACCTGCGCGAGGACGAAAGCACCGTGCGCGCCTGCGGACTGCCCTCGAGCCCCACCCACGCGGACTGCCTGCCCATCATCCACGCGGGCACCTGCGAGTCGCTCTGCCAACGCGCCGCCACGGCGGCCCTCCCCGTCGACCAGGACGCGGACAGGAAGAACCCGCCCCCCTCCGGCGAGCCGCCCTATTACGAAACCTGCACCTATAACGGACGGACCTTCCAGCCGCTCACGACGCGTCTGCAGCCACGCGACATCCACCGCTGTGGAGACGGCGTCTGTCAGCTCACGGAACGTTGCGGTGACGGCGTCGTGGCGGGAAGCTGCCAGGCGGACTGCGGCACGTGCCCCTACTGATGCAGCGGGTGCTCGGATGGAACACACTGCCTCCGTCCTGCGGCGCACGCTGTCACCATCCTTCCGTCCCTTGCCCCTGACCGCCATGACAGTGTTGACTACGCGGGTCTGTCACGACTCGGGGATTTTCCACGAACAGACACCACACCGCTGGAGCCGGACGTGATGACGCTGCGAGCGAGGGTGATGCTGATGTCGGCGGTGGCACAGCGGCGCGGAACACTGCGGCGCGCCTTCGACACGCTCCAGGGCCCCACCGTGAATGGCGTGCGGCTTCGCGCGCCGCGGTCCTCCACACGGGAGGCGGCGCTGCTGGAGGAGACGGTCCGCGAACGGACCGCGGCGCTGGAGGCGGCCAACGTCAAGCTGTCCCGCAGCCTGGAGCAGCTGCGCGCCACCCAGGCGCAGCTGCTGTTCGCGGATCGGCTGATTGCGCTGGGCCGCATCGCCGCGGGCGTGGGACACGAAATCAACAACCCGCTGGCCTTCATCCTCAGCAACCTGGAGTACATCCACCAGGAGCTGCAGCAGAAGGAGCACCTGTCCGAGCGGGACCGGCAGGAGGTGCTGGAGGCGCTGGCGGAGACGCGCGACGGCGCGGAGCGCATCCGCCTCATCGTCCGGGACCTGCAGACGCTGTCACGCGCGGAGGATGTGGGCACGGGTCCGTCGGACCTGGGCTCGGTGGTGCGCACGGCGGCGAAGATGGCCATGCACGAGCTGCGGCACCGCGCGCGGCTAGTGGTGGAGTGTGAGGGCCTGCCGCCGGTCCAGGGCAACGGCGCGCGGCTGGGTCAGGTGTTCCTCAACCTGCTGCTCAACGCGGCGCAGTCCATCGTCCCCGGCGAGGTGGAGAAGAACGAGGTCCACATCGTCGCCTGCGAGTCGAAGGCTGGACGGGTGGCGGTGGAGGTGCGCGACACCGGCTGCGGCATCTCCCCGGAGCATCGCGAGCGCATCTTCGACCCGTTCTTCACCACCAAGCCCCTGGGCGTGGGCACGGGCCTGGGGCTGGCGGTGTGCCATGGCATCGTGACGTCGCTGGGCGGCACCCTGACGGTGGAGAGCGCCCCGGAGCGGGGCAGCATCTTCCGCGTCACGTTGCCCGTGGCCGGCGCCTTCGCCCAGGCGCCTCGCGCTCCGCAGCAAGCGGACGCGGTGGCCTGAGCGACTCCGGCGCCAGGCTCGCGTCGTACGGCGTCATCCCCTGCATCGGCGGCGCATAGAGGTGCAGGGACACCGCCCCGTGGCGGGACGCATTGTCGATGCGGTGGATGGTGTCCGGAAACTCCACCAGGAGGTCGCCCTCGCTCGCGCCCGCGATGACCTCGGGCACCAGCCGGTCCCCCGCCCACGCGAAGCGCGTCTCTCGCAGCATGCCCCGCACCAGCCAGGAGGCCCCTCCGGAGCCGCCATGGTCATGGACACGGGACGCCTGCCCGGGGAGCCAGGAGACGAGCAGCAGCTCGCACGCTGCGGTCCGGGCAATCGTCTGCCGCGTGTAGCCCGAGGGCTCGAAGCGCACCAGTTTGTCCAGCAGTCCCCAGTCGACCCTGCTGGAGCGCAGCCGCTCCACCAGCCAGGCCATGGAGACGATGTCTTCTGTCCGTTCCGGCAATGGCCAGCCGAGCAGCGCCTGGGCCACCGCGCCGTGCTCACGCTGGTCGATGATGGGCTCGCGCATGGTGTTTCCCCCGCGTGTGCGACGGAGTGTGAGCACGGAACAGGCCCGTGCCCAGGGAGGAGGGCCGGGCATCCGGGCCCGGCGCCTGGACACCCGGCCGCCACCAGAGGATGCCAGCGAGCAGGTCAGGACCTACGATGGGTGCGTGCGAGCACTGGGGTGGTGGGATGTGGCCATCGTGGGGGGAGGCGCCAGCGGCACGCTGCTGGCCGTGCACCTCCTGAGGAGCGCGCGGGCGCCGCTCCACGTGGCCTTGGTGGAGCGGAGTGGGCGGGCGGGCCTGGGGCTGGCGTATTCGACGACGAGCCCGTGTCACCTGCTGAACGTGCCAGCGGCGCGGATGGGGGCCCTCGCGGACGACCCGGAGCACTTCCTGCGCTGGGTGCGCCGTGAGCTGCCTGACACGGCGCCCGGCGCGTTCATCTCCCGCCAGCGCTATGGCCGCTACCTGGAGTCGGTGCTGCGCGAGGCGCGCGCCCAGGCCGCGCAGGGCGTGCATCTGGAAGTGGTGACCAGCGACGTCGCCTCGGTCGAGGAGACGGACGACGGCGCGGTGCGCGTCGCCCTGGCCAGCGGGGGACAGCTGGAGGCCCGGACCGTGGTGCTGGCCCTGGGCAATGCGCTGCCCTCCAACCTGCGCGTCCCCGACGGCGGGCTGTACGCCAGCCGCCGGTATCACCGCTCCCCCTGGGCTCAAGACGCGCTCCAGGGCGTGTCCGCCACCGACGACGTGCTGCTCATCGGCACGGGGCTCACCATGGTGGACACCGTGTTGTCGCTGATGGAGATGGGACACCAGGGGCACATCCATGCGCTGTCCCGGCACGGCCTGTTGCCCCACGTGCACCAGGAGTTCCCCCGGGCAGGCGCCACCACGTATGCCTCGCCCGGCATCCGGGAGGCGCTGCGGGCCCTGCGCCAGGAGGTGCGGCGCGAGCGCGGCGACATGCGCGTGACGGGCACGCACTCCGTCCCCGTGCGCATCCGCCCCATCCTCCACCTCTTGCGCCGGGAGGTGCGGCGCGCGGCGGAGGCGGGCGCGGACTGGCGGACGGTGGTGGACGCACTGCGGCCCGTGACGATACCGCTTTGGCAGCGGTTGCCGGTGGGTGAGCGGCAGCGCTTCCTCCGGCATCTGCGCTCGTACTGGGACGTGCACCGGCACCGGATGGCGCCCAGCATCGGCGAGACGATGGAGCGGCTGCGGCGCGAGGGCCGGCTGACGCTCCATGCGGCGCGCGTCCGGGGCTTCGCGCTGGAGGCGTCCGGCGTGGAAGTCCGCGTGCGCCCTCGGGGCCAGGGCGAGGAGGAGACGCTGCACGTCCAGCACGTCATCAACTGCACGGGGCCGGAGGGCGCCATGACGCGCGGCCATCCGGTGCTGGGTGGGCTGGTGGAGACCGGGCTGGTGCGCCCGGACGTCCTGGGCATGGGACTGGCCACGGACGCTGACGGCGCGCTGCTGGACGCGGGCGGACGCGCCTCTGGACGCCTCTACACCCTGGGCCCGCCGCGCCGGGGCGAGCTGTGGGAGACGACGGCCGTCCCCGAGATTCGAGGACAGGCGCGGGAGCTGGCGTGGCACCTGCTCCAGCGCCTGCCATCCACGCGCGCGCCTTGGCCGGTGATGGAAGCGGCGGGCGCTCCGCTCGACGGGTAGCGCCCGGCGTTACTCGGCGGACACCGCCACGATGCCCAGTCCTTCCACCGTGAGCTGCACCCGGTCCCCCGGACGCAGCATGTGCGCCGCGGTGGCGGCGCCCGCGAGCACGATGCTCCCCGCCGGCAACACCTGGCCGCGCTGGGCCAGCAGCTCACACAACTGGATGACGGAGACGACAGGGTCGCCAGAGATGGCATCCGCGCGGGCAGATTGAACGGGCTCGCCATTCACCGACAGGGTCATCTCCAGCCGCGTGAGGTCCATCGCGCGCGGAGGATGCTCGGTGGTGCCCAGCACGAACAGCGAGGACGACGCGTTGTCCGCCACCACGTCCGGCAGGGAGAAGTACTTGAAGTCGCGGTAGCGCGAGTCGAGGATTTCCATCGCCGCGAACACGGACTCGCAGGCGTCCAACACCTCATCGCGCGTCACCGTGCCGCGAAGCTCACGCGCGGTGCGGAAGGCGATCTCCGGCTCGATTTTCGGGTGGACGCCCTGTGACAACTGAATCACGCCGCCGGCGGGCACCTGCATCCGGTCCGTGAGCACGCCATACACGGGCGAGTCCAGGTTCATCTGCTTGCGCTTGGCCTCGGAGGTGAGGCCCATCTTCAAGCCCACCACGCGCTCGCCGTGGGACAGGCGCAGCCGGATTCCAGCCTCCTGGATGGCGTAGGCATCCGGCACGCTCAACGCGGGGTGCTCGCGGGTGAGGGGCGCCACTTCGCGACGCTCCAGCCTGGCCGAGTCCAGGAAATGTGCCAGTGCCTCGTGGTCCACGGTCGCGGTCATCCCCGTCCCTCTCTTCGTCGTTCCGGCCACGCCAGGATGGCGCACCGCCCGGATGGTGGCGCGGAGCTTCCGGCACCCGAACGCGGACGCGCAAGTCTCGCGAACGCGGCCCGGCCTGAAGCGGACGCTGGCCTTTCAGCCCGCCGTGCTACATAGCGCAGAGCCCCCGGCCGGGTGGGATTCTCCGAAGGAGCTGTTTTCATGCGATACCCCAGCATCATCGCGGCCCTGCTTTTCACCGCCACCACCGCGAGCGCCCAGGAATACGACGAGCACGCCCACGACGGCTTCTACCTGCGCCTGCAGGTGGGCGGTGGCTATCTCCGAGCCAAGGCGACTGACATCTCGCCCGAGCTCGTGGTGAAGGGCGGCGGCGCCAACATCAACGCGGAGCTCGGCTTCGCGCTCGTCAACAACTTCATCCTCTACGCGAAGTTCTACGGTGCGTCCGCCCCCAACCCGAGCCTCCAGGTGGGGGACCTCACCGTCGAAGGGCAGAACGAGAACTTGAGCGAGAACTTCGGCGCCGTGGGCCTGGGCGTCACCTACTACATCATGCCCGCGAACGTGTATCTGTCCGGCGCGCTCACGTACACGCAGCTCAGCGTCACCGACGACGGCGAGAAGGTGGCCGAGTCGGACATCGGCGGCGGACTGCACCTGGGCGTGGGCAAGGAGTGGTGGGTGAGCAAGAACTGGGGCCTCGGCATCGGCGCCGAGCTGGCCCTGGGCCGCATCCGGAACGAGTCGAACAGCGATAGCTGGAACGTCACCAACGTGTCGCTCGTCTTCTCCGCGACGTACAACTGAACGGCGCCGCCGCGGAGGCCAGCCTCAGCCCTGCTGGTTGAGGCTGGCCGCGAGCGCGCGCACCGCCACGCGCGGGCTGAAGCGCACACCCAGGGTCCCCACCCAGTTGAGCAGTCCGTGGATGGAGAGCACCCGGCCGCGCATCATCATCGCGTAGGCATGGGCGGCCACGTCCTCCGCCTTGGCCACGCCCGGCCGCTGGAACAGCCGCGTCTGGCCGTTGCCCGCGCGTTGGGTGAATTCCGTGTGCGTGGCACCCGGGCAGTGGCACGTCACCGTCACACCCGAGCCCTTCAGTTCGTGCGCCAGCGCCTCCGACAGGGACACCACGAAGGCCTTGGTCGCGAAGTACGTGGCCATGAAGGGGCCGGGCTGGAAGGCCGCGGTGGAGGCGACGTTGAGGATGCGCCCGCTGCCCCGCTCCTGCATGGGCCGCGCGAACAGGTGTGACAGCTTCAGGAGGGCGGTGCAGTTGACCTCCACCATCTCCGCCTCCCGCGCCAGGTCCTGCGCCAGGAAGGGACCGCACGAGCCGAAGCCCGCGTTGTTCACCAGGAACTCCACCGCCAGCCCCTTCGCGCGCACGGCCTCGAAGAGCTGCTCGGGAGTCTCCGGCCGGCCCAGGTCCGCTGGGAAGACGTGTGCCTTCACGCCATGGGCCTGCTCCAGCTTCGCCGCCAGCGCCTCCAGCCGAGTCGCGCTGCGCGCGACCAGGATGACGTCGTGTCCGTCCTTCGCGAACAGGTGTGCGAACTGCTCTCCCAAACCCGCCGAAGCCCCGGTGATGAGCGCCACTTTCCGCGACATGATGTCTCCTCCAGGTGCCGCGTTATAGCCGAGCGGTTCGCGCGTGGCGGTCCCGCCAACATTCATCCACCCCGGCAGGCGGGGCTGACGGGCGGCCTCGTGGCTTCAGGGAACGCCCACCGCTTGCCGCGTCCCGGTGGGGTGGTGAGCTTCCCGTCCACCCAGGGAGGGGCGACCTATGAAGCGGGGCATTCTCACGGGCTTCACCACCGGGCTGCTGACGGCCACCTCGGCCTCCGCATGCCCCACCTGCCGCCCCGACGTGGTGGCCGCCATCCTCGATGAGCACTTCTGGGGCCGGCTGTCCCTCACCGCCCTGCCCTTCCTCATCCTCGTGCTCATCCTGGGCGCGCTGTACTTCGCCACGCGAGAAATCCCTCCCCCCGTGCCGGTGAAGCAGCGCGCGCGGAGACAGGGGCGGGAGCGCTCCCGATGAGTGCCCGGAATCGCGGCCCGCTCGTGCTCGCGGGACTGCTGCTGGGCGTGGGCCTGGGCGGCTTCGTCGACGGCATCCTCCTGCACCAGATTCTCCAGTGGCACCACATGCTCTCCACGCCACTGCCGCCCGATGACGTGGTCCGCATCAAGGTGAACATGTTCTGGGATGGCCTCTTCCATGCCCTCACCTGGGTGATGACGCTGGCGGGCGTGTGGACGCTCTGGCGCGTGGGACAGCGCTCCGACGTGCCGTGGTCCACCAGGACCTTCGTGGGCGCCATGCTGGCGGGCTGGGGCTTCTTCAACGTCGTCGAGGGAATCCTCGACCACCAGCTCTTCGACCTGCACCACGTCAAGCCCGGGCCGAACCAGCTCGCGTGGGATGTGGGCTTCCTCGTCTTCGGCGCACTGCTCATCGCCGTGGGCTGGGCGTTGGGCCGCGCGGGCCGTGAGGACCGGGTCCCCCGGGGCGGACTGCGCGTGCCCCACCCCGCGCACTGATAGCGGCTTCACCACCTGGCGCAGCTGGCAACCCCCGAGCGTTCGCGCAGTGCGGCATTCCTCGTGCCTTCCAGGCGAGCGGCCCCGATTCCATGACAGTGGACTGCGGGCGCGCGTGGCGCTGGTGAGGTACGGAGGGGCGGCGTACATTGCGCGCCCTCCCACAGGGCTGGCGGGGTTCACCGTCGCCGGGCCATGGGCAGGCGCTACCGGAGGGCTCGGCCATGGAGAAGGTACTCAACTACATCGGTGGTGAGCTGCTGCCCGCACGCGGAGGCGGGTGGCTGGACAAGCCCGAGCCCGCGACGGCCGAGACGTATGCCCACGTGCCGGACTCCGACGCGTCCGACGTCCAGCACGCGGTGGAGGCCGCCGCGCGGGCCTTCCCCGCCTGGGCCGCCACCCCGGCCACCGAGCGCTCGCGCATGCTGCGCCGTATCGCGGACGGCATCCGGAGCCGCCTGGATGCCTTCGCCCGCGCGGAGTCCATCGACACCGGCAAGCCGCTATCGGTCGCCTCCACGGTGGACATCCCGCGCAGCATCCTCAACTTCGAGTTCTTCGCGGACGCGGTGACGCAGTTCTCCAGCGAGGCGCACCAGACGGACGACGTGGCCCTCAACTACACCCTGCGCGCGCCGCTGGGCGTGGTGGGCTGCATCTCCCCGTGGAACCTGCCGCTGTACCTGCTGACGTGGAAGATTGCCCCGGCACTCGCCATGGGGAACTGCGTGGTGGCCAAGCCGTCCGAGGTGACGCCGATGACGGCGTACCTGCTGGCCCAGGTCTGCCGCGACGTGGGCCTGCCGCCGGGCGTGCTCAACCTGGTGCACGGCCTGGGCCCCAAGGTGGGCGCCGCGATGAGCGAGCACCCGGACATCAGCGCCATCTCCTTCACCGGCAGCACTCGCACCGGCGCGGAGATTGCCCGCGTGGCCGCGCCCGCCTTCAAGAAGCTGTCGCTGGAGATGGGCGGCAAGAATCCCAACGTCATCTTCGCGGACTGTGACTTCGATGAGGCGCTGGCCACCACGCTGCGCTCGTCCTTCGCCAACCAGGGGCAAATCTGCCTCTGCGGCCCGCGCATCTTCGTCCAGCGGCCCCTCTACGAGCGCTTCAAGGAGGCGCTGGTCACCCGCACGCGCGCGCTCAAGGTGGGAGACCCGCTGGAGGCGGGCACGGACCAGGGCGCGCTGGTGTCGCAGCAGCACTTCGACAAGGTGCTGGGCTACGTGAGCCTGGCGAAGCAGGAGGGTGGCCGCATCCTCACCGGCGGACAGCACGCCAGCGTGCCCGGACGCTGCCGCAACGGCTGGTTCGTGGAGCCCACCCTCATCGAGGGCCTGGACGCGGGGTGCCGCACCAACCAGGAAGAAATCTTCGGCCCGGTGGCCAGCATCATGCCCTTCGACTCGGAGGACGAGGTGCTCGCGTGGGCCAACTCCACCCGGTACGGCCTGGCCGCCAGCGTGTGGACCCAGGACGTGAAGCGCGCGCACCGCTTCGCCTCGCGGCTGAACAGCGGCATCGTCTGGGTGAACACGTGGATGCTGCGCGATTTGCGCACGCCCTTCGGCGGCGTGAAGGACTCCGGTGTGGGACGCGAGGGCGGCTGGGACGCGCTGCGCTTCTTCACCGAGCCGAAGAACGTCTGCATCAAGCTGTGAGCCCCCTACCCCCCACGTGAGGAGAGCACGCCGTGAGCAGTGACAGCGCACGAGTCGATTCGCAGAAGGCCCCCGAACCGGTGGGCCTGTACCCCCACGCCCGGCGCGTGGGCAACCTCCTGTTCCTGTCCGGCGTGGGCCCGCGCGAGCGCGGCACGAAGAAGATTCCCGGTGTGGAGCTGGACGCGGAGGGCAACATCGTCTCGTACGACATCGAGGCGCAGTGCCACTCGGTGTTCCGCAACGTCCGCTACATCCTGGAGGACGCGGGCGCGTCCTGGGACAAGCTGGTGGACGTGACGGTGTACCTCACCGACATGAAGAAGGACTTCCCCACCTTCAACCGGCTGTGGGCGGAGTACTTCAAGGACAACCCGCCGTGCCGCACCACGCTCGAAATCAACCGGCTGCCCACACCGATTGCCATCGAGCTCAAGTGCATCGCCACCATCGGAGGTGAATGAATGGGCCGCCTGACCCCCATCAACTTCAAGAAGTGGATTGATGAGCACCGCCACCTGCTCAAGCCCCCCGTGGGCAACCAGCAGGTGTGGGAGGACCGGGAGTTCATGGTCACCGTCGTCGGCGGGCCCAACGCGCGCACGGACTTCCACATCAACGAGGGCGAGGAGTTCTTCTACCAGCTCGAGGGCACGATGAACCTGCGGGTCATCGACGAGGGCCAGGTGCAGGACATCCCCATCCACGAAGGGGAGATATTCCTGCTGCCGCCCAACGTGCCCCACTCGCCCCAGCGTCCCGCGGGTACGGTGGGCCTGGTGCTGGAGCGCCGCCGCCAGCCGAAGGAGCTGGATGGCTTCATGTGGCTGTGCCCGCAGTGCGGCGAGAAGCTCTACGAAGAGTTCGTGCATGTCACCAACCTGGTGACGCAGCTTCCGCCCATCTTCGAGCACTTCTACGACAACCCCGACAACTGCACCTGCAAGAAGTGCGGGACGAAGGTGGTCAAGGGAGGTCCCGCCCGTTGAAGGTCGACATCCACACGCACCTCCTCCCCGCCGACCTGCCGCGCTTCGCCGAGCGCTACGGCTACGGCGGCTTCATCACCCTGGACCACCACGCGCCCTGCCGCGCGCGCATGCTCCGGGATGACGGCAAGTTCTTCCGCGAAATCGAAAGCAACTGCTGGGACCCGGTGAAGCGCATCGAGGAGTGCGACGCGGCCGGCGTCCACGTCCAGGTGCTGTCCACGATTCCCGTGATGTTCGGCTACTGGACGAAGCCGGAGCACGGCGCGGACCTGGCGCGCTTCCTCAATGACCACCTCGCCTCCGTGGTGCACGCGCACCCCAAGCGCTTCGTGGGCCTGGGCACGGTGCCGCTCCAGTCCCCGGAGCTGGCGGTGCGCGAGCTGGAGCGCTGCGTGAAGGAGCTGGGGCTCGCGGGTGTGCAGATTGGCTCGCACGTCAACGACTGGAACCTGTCCGACCCGGCGCTGTTCCCCTTCTTCGAGGCCGCCAGCGAGCTGGGCGCGTCCGTCTTCGTCCACCCGTGGGACATGATGGGCGAGGCGAAGATGCAGAAGTACTGGCTGCCGTGGCTGGTGGGCATGCCGGCCGAGGTGTCGCTGGCCATCTGCTCCGTCATCTTCGGCGGCGTGCTGGAGCGGCTGCCCAAGCTGCGCTTCGCCTTCGCGCACGGCGGCGGCGCCTTCCCGCACACGCTCGGCCGGATTCAGCACGGCTTCGAGGCCCGACCGGACCTCGTGGCCGTGGACAACAAGGTGCCACCCCGGGACTACCTGGGCCGCTTCTGGGTGGACTCGCTGGTCCACGACCCGGACGCGCTGCGCTTCATCGTCCGCCTCTTCGGGCAGGACAAGGTGGCGCTCGGCAGTGACTACCCCTTCCCCCTGGGCGAGGACCGCCCGGGCACGCTCATCGAGTCCCTGACCGAGCTGGAGCCCGCCGCGCGGGAGCGGCTGCTCTGGCGCAACGCCTTCGATTGGCTGGGACGCGCCCCCGAGGACTTCGCACCATGACGACGCCGCACCCCTTCGAGGACTCCGAGTCCTTCGCGCGGAAGCTGGACGCGGAAGACACGCTGCGCGGCTACCGCGACGCGTTCCACTTCCCGCCCGGCCCGGACGGCAAGCCCGTGGTGTACCTGGCGGGCAACTCGCTGGGCCTCCAGCCGCGCAACGCCGCGCGCTACATCCAGGAGGAGCTGGAGGACTGGGCGCGGCTGGGCGTGGAGGGACACCACCACGGCCGCCACCCGTGGCTGCACTACCACGAGCTCGTCACCGAGCACGCCGCGCGGCTGGTGGGCGCCAAGCCGTTGGAAGTGGTGGTGATGAACACCCTGTCGGTGAACCTGCACCTGATGATGGTGTCGTTCTACCGGCCCACGAAGCAGCGCTTCAAAATCCTGGTGGAGGCCGGCGCCTTCCCGTCGGACCAGTACGCCGTCGCCTCCCAGGTGCGCTTCCACGGCTACGACGCGCGTGAGGCCGTGCTGGAGCTCAAGCCCCGCGCGGGCGAGGAGACGCTGCGCACCGAGGACATCCTCGCCACGCTGGAGCAGCACGGCCACGAGGTGGCGCTGGTGATGCTGGGCAGCGTGAACTACCTCACCGGGCAGGCCTTCGACCTGGCCGCGATTACGAAGGCCGCGCACGCCAAGGGCTGCTTCGTCGGCTTCGACCTGGCGCACGGCGCGGGCAACCTGAAGCTGTCGCTGCACGAAGACGGGCCGGACTTCGCGGTGTGGTGCTCGTACAAGTACCTCAACGCGGGCCCGGGCGCGCTGGGCGGCGTGTTCGTCCACGAGCGGCACGCGAACACCAAGGACCTGCCCCGCTTCGAGGGCTGGTGGGGTCACGACAAGCAGACGCGCTTCCAGATGGGGCCCACCTTCAGCGCGCTGCCGGGCGCGGAGGGGTGGCAGCTCTCCAACCCGCCCATCTTCCAGCTCGCGGCGCTGCGCGCGTCCCTGGAGCTGTTCGACCAGGCCGGCATGGCGGCGCTGCGCGCCAAGAGCGAGCGCCTCACCGGCTTCCTGGAGTTCCTGTTGGACAGGCTGCCCGAGGGCTTCGTGCGCATCACCACGCCCCGGGACGTGAAGCAGCGCGGCGCCCAGCTCTCCCTGCGCTTCCGGGGCGAGCCCCAGGGCCTGCTGAAGCGGCTGGGCGACGCGGGCATCATCTGCGACTTCCGCAAGCCGGACATCATCCGCGCCGCCCCCGCGCCGCTCTACAACTCCTTCACGGACGTGTACCGCTTCGTGAAGACGCTCGAGGGCCACGCCCGTGAGTGAGGCGCGCAAGGACACCGTCACCGTGGTGGGCGCGGGGCTGGTGGGCTCGCTGCTCTCCATCTACCTGGCGCGCCGGGGCCACCCCGTGGAGCTGCTGGAGCGGCGCCCGGACATGCGGCGCGAGCTGGTCGACGCGGGCCGCTCCATCAACCTGGCCATCTCCACGCGCGGGCTGCACGCGCTGCGGCAGGTGGGCCTGGAAGACGAGGCGCTGAAGCACGCCATCCCCATGCGCGGGCGGATGATTCACCCGCCGCAAGGCGAGCTCGTCTACCAGCCCTACGGCAAGGACGACTCGCAGCACATCAACGCGATGTCGCGCGGGTGGCTGAACGCCTTCCTCATGACGGCGGCGGAGGCCACCGGGAAGGTGCGCATCCGCTTCAAGCAGCGGGTGACGGATGTGGACTTCGGCTCGGGCGCGCTCACGGTGCACGACGACGCCACCGGAGAGGCGCGCCAGGAGCCCGGCCGCGTGGTGTTCGGCACGGACGGCTCCGCCTCCGCCATCCGCCAGGCCTTGGAGAAGCGGCCGGACTTCCAGGGGACGCAGGAGCAGCTCGGCCACGGGTACAAGGAGTTGACGATTCCGGCGGGTCCCGGCGGCGCGTTCCAGATGGAGAAGCACGCGCTCCACATCTGGCCTCGCGGCACGTTCATGTTGATCGCACTGCCCGACGAGGAAGGCAGCTTCACCTGCACGTTGTTCCTGCCCTGGCAGGGGCCGGTGAGCTTCGCGTCCCTGGACACACCCGCGAAGCTGGAGGCGTTCTTCGGCGCGCAGTTCCCAGACGCAAAGGCGCTCATCCCGGACCTGGTGGAGACGTTCTTCTCGCGTCCCACGGGCAGCATGGTGACGGTGAAGGGCGCGCCCTGGCACGCGGGTGGACAGACGCTGCTGCTGGGCGACGCGGCGCACGCCATCGTCCCGTTCTTCGGCCAGGGGATGAACTGCGGCTTCGAGGACTGCGTCGTCCTGGACCAACTGCTGGGACAGGGCGCCGGCTGGGAGCAGCTCTTCACGGACTTCGAACGCCTGCGCAAGACGAACGCGGACGCCATCGCCGACATGGCGGTGGAGAACTTCGTCGAGATGCGCGACAGCACCGGCGACCCGCGCTTCCAGTTCCGGAAGGCCGTGGAGAAGGTGCTGCTCAACGCCTTCCCGGGCGAGTTCGTCAGTCGTTACTCCCTGGTGAGCTTCAGCCACGTGCCCTACCGGCTGGCCTATCAGGTGGGTGCGCTGACGGACGGCATCGTCTCCGAGCTGAGTGAGGGCCTGTCGCGGGCGGAGGACGTGGACCTGAAGCGCGCGGCGGAGCTCATCCGGAGCCGGCTGACACCATTCATGAAGGAGCACGCTGATGGATTTCGGACTGAAGGGTAGGCGCGCGCTGGTGATGGGCGCGTCCGCGGGGCTGGGCTACGCCATCGCGGAGGCGCTGGTGAAGGAAGGCGCCACGGTGGCCATCTGCTCGCGCGGTGGCGACAAGCTGGAGCAGGCCGCGAAGAAGCTGGGCGCGGCGCTCGCGGTGCCGTGTGACTTGACGCAGCCCGGGGCCGCGAAGGCGCTGGTCGAAACCGTCAACGCGAAGCTGGGCGGCGTGGACGTCCTCGTGGTGAACACGGGCGGGCCCCCGGCGGGCGGCTTCGAGTCGCTGACGGCGGAGCAGTGGCAGCTCGGCTTCCAGAGCCTGTGGATGGCCGCGGTGGACGGCATCCAGGCGGTGCTCCCGGGGATGAAGGAGCGCCAGTGGGGGCGCATCGTCCTGGTGACGTCGCTGGCGGCGCGCGAGGCGATGAGCAACCTGACCATCTCCAACGGCCTGCGCGCGGGCCTGCTCGGGCTCGTGAAGACGGTGAGCAACGAGGTGGCGCAGCACGGCGTCACGCTGAACGCGGTGCTACCGGGCTATCACGCCACCGAGCGCATGCAGCAGCTCGGGCTGACGGATGAGAAGGTGGCGCCGCAGATTCCCGCGCGGAGACTGGGCCGCCCGGAGGAGCTGGCCGCGCTCACGGCGTTCCTCTCCTCCGAGCAGGCGTCGTACATCACCGGTCAGTCCATCGCGGTGGACGGCGGCGCGCAGCGGGGCTTCTGAGCCAACGGGACTCGGAGGCCGGTGCGCCCACTCACACCAGGGAGCGCACGGCCTCCACCACCTTGCTCCACTCCGGAGCCTTGGGGTCGATGACCTCGAAGTGCCCCGCGCCCGGCAACGTGACGCAGCGGACGTCGTCTCCCAGCTCACGGCCGCGCGCGCAGAAGTCCTCGCTCATCAACACGGGCACGGTGTCGTCCTCCGCTCCGTGGATGAGCACCTGGGGCACCCCGAGCGGCTGGAGCGCCGCGGGCGAGGCCGTGCGATAGCGCTCCGGCACCGAGGACGGCGTGCCGCCCAGGAACGTCTCCACGATGCCGTCCCCCAGCCGGTGCGTGAACGCGCGCGGCAGGTCCACGACGCCCGCCAGCGGCACCACGCCATGCAGGGGCAACGGCGCCGCACTGTAAAGCGCATCGCCGGGCCGCAGCCGGTGCCTGGCCCCCAGCCACGCCGCCAAGTGCCCTCCCGCCGAGTGGCCGAGCGCCACGACGCGTGAGAGGTCCAGCGCATGAGCCTGTGCGAGCGTGCGCAGGAAGTCAGTGCCGCGCGCCACATCCTCCAGCGTGCCGGGCCAGCCACCGCCGTCGTGCCCCACGCGCCGGTACTCCAGGCTCCACGTCGCGAAGCCGCGCCGGGTCAGGTCCGCGCACAGGTGCCCGGCATGCTCCAGGTCGTACTTCGCGCGCCAGAAGCCGCCATGGATGACGACCACCACCGGGTGCGGCCCAGGTCCTTCGGGCATTCGCAGGTCCCCGAACTGGTGGGGCTCCCCGCCATACGCCATGCGCGCATCCGCGGTGGGAGCGGGCGTCTCCAGGACCCACATCGAGCTCATGCGGACATCCTACTCCGCGGCATTCGCCCGCCTGCCTGGCGCCGACCGGGCGCCCTCCCCACGGCCACTCGGCCCACTTCCCGGACGCCCGCAACGGGCCTATCCAGTGCCAGAGCCGCCCCCGGTCCAGCCCCACCGTCCCCGGCCGCCCCAGTGCCCACCGGCCATCCGACCGGGGGCCCCCCTGGCAGGCGTGAGTGTCATCCAGCGGGCTCCGAAGGTTTCATTGCTAAGATTTTATGCTCCACATCTTCAGATTTGGGCTTGATTTCCACTCGGCAAATGTAAATACCAGGGCCCACGGATTCATCCCGCCGCACCGACGGCGAAGAATCCGGCCTGGGAGGCACGAACAATGGACGCGAAGGGGCTACGGACGTTCCTGGAGATTCCCTACGACGAGCTCGAGGAGCGCAACCTCAAGGTCAAGGAGCAGCGCCTCAAGCACATCGCGCCGGAGAAGCTCCGTGATGAGCGCATCGAGTACCTGACGAAGGAACGCGCCATCAAGGCGGTCACCGTGTGCTTCACCGACCTCGAGGGTCGGCTGCACATGTTGGACTACGACAAGAAGTTCCTCATCAAGAGCGCCGACAACCTCACCTTCGACGGCTCCTCCATCCGGGGCTTCTCCGCGCAGCAGGAGAGCGACCTGCGGCTGAACATCGACTGGAGCGCCTTCTACTGGCTGCCCTCGGACATCTTCGGTCCGGGCAAGGTGCTGGTGTTCAGCGAGGTGCACGAGCGTGACGGCACGCAGTACCACTCCGACCTGCGTGGCCGGCTGAAGCAGCTCACCGAGTCGATGTACCAGAAAGACGGCACGGTGGTTCACGCGGCGCCTGAAATCGAGGGCTTCCTCTTCAAGGGCCGCGACGCCGAGCACCACTTCCACGAGAAGGGCCACTTCGACTTCATCTCCACCGGCGGCTACTACCACTCGCTGCCCGGTGACGTGCTGCGCACGTTCATCGACAAGGTGGCCGAGGCCCAGCGCGCCATGGGCTTCCAGAACGAGAAGGACCACCCCGAAGTGGCGCCCAGCCAGTTCGAGATAAACTTCTCGTACAGCGAGGCCCTCATCGCGGCCGACCAGATTCAGCTCTACAAGCTGCTCAGCCGCCAGGTGGCCGCGCAGCTGGACTGCACCGCCAGCTTCCTCCCGAAGCCGGTGACGGGCGTCAATGGCAACGGCATGCACATGAACCTGTCGCTGTCCAAGGGCGGGAAGAACCTCTTCCACGACCAGAACGGACCGGATGGCCTCAGCCCCATGGGCTGGGACTTCATCGACCGCCTCCTCACCAGCGCGAATGACATCTGCCTCACGCTCAACTCCAGCGTGAACGCGTACCGCCGCCTGGACCCGCACTTCGAGGCCCCCAACCAGATCAAGGCCAGCGCCAACAACCGCGGTGCCATGGTGCGCATCCCCTTCGGGAACGAGCGCAGCGCGCGCATCGAGTGCCGCTCGGTGGCGCCGGACGCCAACCCGTACCTGGTGCTCTACACCCTGCTGCGCACCGGCCTGGAGGGCCCGCAGCCGCAGGAGGACGCGGAGACCAAGCGCAGCCGCACCCGCTTCCTGCCGGACAACATCTTCGACGCCATCCGCATCTTCAAGGGCAGCCAGTTCGTGGCGTCCATCCTGGGTGAGGGCGTGCAGAGCAAGTTCGCCGAGCTCAAGACGAGCACGGCCGAGCGCAGCCCGAAGCAGCTGGGCACCCGTGTGAAGTACTCGGAGGTCAAGTTCCACCACGAGGTCACCAACCAGTACCTCTGGAACCAGTTCTAGGAACGGACGTCCGCACCGCCGGATTTCAGGAGCCGCCGCCCTCCCGCGACATGGGGAGGCGGCGGCTTCGTCCGTTACAGCGGCTCGCTGCGAAGCGCCGCTGACGGCTCGGAAGCCCGGGGCCGCGACAGCCGCAGCAGCACCACGCCAGCGATGAGGGTGAGGGCCATGGTGACGCCTTCACGTGGGTTGGCGCCGAAGGCCACCAACGTCAGCCCCAGCCCCAGCGTGGGCACCGCCAGCAAGGCGTGAAGTGGACGCAGCCTCCGCTCGCGCCGCCAGGCCAGCGCGGCCAGCGCCGCGGACGTGACGCCGTACTGCATCAGCACCGCGATGCTGGAGAGGGCGAACAGCTCCGACAGGTCACCCAGGTTGACGAACAGCAGGACCAGCGCCCAGGTGACAGCCAGCGCGCGCACCGGCACGCCTCCGGCGGACATCCCGTCCAGCCCCAGCAGCGTGTGCGCGCCCGACGCCAGCGCGGACAGGTAGCGCGGCGTCGTCACCATCATCCCCAGGCAGATGCCCAGCGCGGACACGCTGGTGCCCGCCTTCACCCACCCTTCGAGCCCGGGCCCGCCCCACACGCCCGCCGCCGCGGCCAGCGGCGCGGCCTGTGAGGCCAGCTCCGGCAGCGCGGCCACGCACGCCCACACCAGGCCCACGTACAGCAGCACCGCCACCAGCAGCGAGCCCACCGTGGCCAGCGGCACGGTGCGCGACGACGAGCGCACCTGCCCCGCAATCACCGGGACGATTTCGAAGCCCTGGTAGGCGAACATCACCGTCAACCCCGCCCGCAGCCACGACACGTCCACGGCCGGGCCCGCGGGCACCGCCGCGGCGGGAGGTGGCCCCGACAGCGCCAGGAACGCCACCAGCAACGCGGCCAGCGGCAGCAGCTTGAAGACGGTGAGCGCCGTCCAGGTCCCCGCCGACACGCGGATGCCGGACGCCACCACGCCCGCCAGCGCCGTGACGAGGACGGAGGCGAGCACCGACTGCCCCAGGGCGCCCTCCAGGCCCAGGGAGGGCGCCACCGCCTGGGAGAGGCCCGCCACCACCGCGGCGGTGCTCAGGAACGCGCTGACGTAGGCCACCCACCCCACCAGGAAGGACGCCCGCTCTCCAAAGGCCGCGCGCGCGAAGAGGACGGGACCGCCGTCCGCGTCGAAACGCCGGCCCAGCACGGCGAAGGCCAGCGCCACCGGTATCAACGCGAGCCCGGTGAGCGCGAAGGCGGCAATGGCGCTGGCCCCCGGCGCCAGCGCGGCGACCTCCGCCGGGGCGAAGAAGATGCCGACGCCGACGATGCCATTGACGCCAAGCGAGAGGAGCTGGAACGGCCCCACCGGACGCGACGCGGATGCGACAGCGGGGGCGGAGGAAGGAACCGGCACGGAGGTAGTTCACTACACCTCAGCGCCTGACACCAACGCACCGGGTGGGTCCCCCCGATATGGTTGTGGGCGCCGAGCGTTTCAGCCCGACATCCAGGCCGTTTGCCTGAAGCACGGCCCTGAGGAGGGTTCGATGCGGCTTCACGGTGCGCTGATGGGACTGACTCTGATGTGCGCTGGCTGCGCGACGCTGAGCCGGGGTTTCGGCGCCACGGCCAACGAGGACACGGGCGAGTACGAAACGCCGGCAGAAGAGCTGGTGTACATCGTCCCCGCCGAGGACGCGATGATGGTGGCGCGCCGCATCCTGGAAGAGCAGCGCTACGACGTCATGGAGAAGGAAGGCGGGCTGGAGATGTTCTCCTCCGCCCATGAGCCCGGAAAGAACATGCCGGGCCTGCGCACCATCGAGCGCTACTACATCAAGGGCGAGCGGCTGGGGCCGCGGCAGACCGTCGTGCGCGTCTTCCGGCTCAGCTACAACGAGATGGAGACCCAACTGGAGATTCCGCCACAGGTGGCGGGCAAGCGGGAGGCGGCCATGTTCGCCGCGCTGGATGCCCATCCCTTTGACGCCACACGGGACGCCTTCACCTACGCGAACGGCCCCAGTGGCCCCCGGGCGGTTCCCATGGAGGACCCGTTCAAGAACGCGCCGGGCATGGAGCGCATGCGAATGGTGCGCGGCGTGCGCGACCTGGACATCGAGCGGACCTTGCTGCAACGGCTGGAGATGGTGCCCGCCCTGGAGCTGGTGGGCAGCAACGCGCCCGTGCCCATCCGCTCCGTGACGCCAGAAGGAGGACAGACGGAGCAGGCGCAGCAGGCGCCGGAGTGTGGCACCCCGGTGGACGGCGCCGGCCCGCTGATGGCGCCAGGGCACGTGCTGCTGCTGGCGGACCCCCTGGGCACGCGGGAGTTGCCCGCGGCGGCGCTGCGGATGCTCTGTGAAGCCACGGCCCAGGGCCTGCCGGTGACGCTGGCGCTGTCGCTGCCTGCCTCCGAGCAGCCGCTGCTGGAGACCTACCTGGCGAGCCCGGGTCAGCACCAGGACCTCCAGTCGATGATGAGCGAGAGCCCCTTCTGGCGCCGCACCTATCAGGACGGCCGCAGCAGCAGCGCCATGCTCTGGCTCATCGAACAGGCACGCCGGCTGCGCGCCGCTGGCAAGGACATCTCCGTGGTGGCCTTCGACGCCGAGAAGGCCCAGGGCAACGAGCGCGAGGCGGAGATGGCCCGGCACCTGCTGGCCCACCAGCAGACACGCGCCCAGGCCTGGACGCTGGTGCTCGCGGGTGGCACGCACGTGCGGACGGCGGGCGTGAACTGGGACAGCGACTATGCGCCGCTGGGAGCGCGGCTGGCCCAGGTCCTCCCGTCGGTGCGCGCGCTCGACGTGGGCTTCACGCGAGGCACGCAGTTCTCCTGCCGCTTCAACGTCTGGGACGCGGTGGAGTGCAACGTGTTCGCCATCAGTCCCACAAAAGAGGTCCGGCAGAAGCCCGACATCGCCTCCGGGGTGCGGCTCTTCCCGCAGCCGCTCGCGGAGGGCTTTCACGGCCGCCTCTACGTGGGGGCGCTGAGCGCGTCACCTCCGGCGCTCCATCGGCTGGCCCCCACCACCGCCGCCCAGACACCGCCCGCCACCTCGCCGTAGAAACGGCAAGTCCTGCCGGGGTTGGCAAGCCTTGCCGCACCGGAATGGCGCGGGCGCGGCAACATCTGCTTCACCTGCCATGGATTCCCCGGCACGGACGCCGTGCAATGGCTGGCATCCGGGTTGCTCTTCCCCTGCTCGCCACGCTCCGCCGGCCCGCATGACGCGGTGCCGCGACGAGGCGTGAAGCCAGGAAGAGCTCCATGAAGAAGTCGCTTTCGTTCGTGTCGAAGTCCGTTGCCGCGCTCGCGATGCTCAGCACCCTGCCCGCCTTCGCGGGGACCGCGACCTACTCGGGCGCGCTCTGTACGTCGGTCTCGGGCTTCCACAACCCGACCGTCTTCCGCAGTGGCCGCCTCCTCAACTCCAACGCGAATACGCTCGAGGTCGTCTGCCCGATTCAGCGCAACATCGCCGCGCCCTCTTTCTCTGAATCGCTGTCCGTCAGCGTCACCGCGCTGGACCCGCACCTGACGGAGAACGTCTGCTGCACCGCGACGGTGGCCGAGAAGGACGGCTCCTCCCTGGCTTCGTCCTCTGCGTGCTCCAGTTGGGGCGCGGACACGGCCAACCACAACTCCTTCTCCATCAACCTCCCGTCGGTGTTCGCGGGCATCAACGGCTACGTGAGCCTGCGCTGCGTGCTGCCGGGGCAGTACACCAGCGGCTCCAGCACGTACGCGTCCGTCCTCGCCAGCTTCGTCGTCACGGAGTAGCCACCATGCGACAGGTTCGTTGGGGAATCCTGGGTCTGGCCACGGCCGCCGTTGCCGCCGCCGGTGGGTGGAGCATGTGGGGGGCCACGCCCGAAGCCACACCGGCGCGCGCGGAAGCCGCCGAGGCCCGGCCCGGGTCCCCAGCGGACCTGACGTCGGAGGTGCGGGCATTGCGCGCGGAGCTGGAGGCGCTGCGCCGGGGACACGGGCACCTGCTGCAACGCGTGGAGTCCGTGGGGCGCCCCACGCCGCTGCCCTTGCCCGAAGAAGCGGCAGCGCCCGGAACCCAGGCGGCTGCGCCCACCGCGCAAACCCTGGCCGCGCTGGAGGTTGCTCGCGAGGAGCGGCGACAGGAGTTGGAAGCCGAGCTGCAGGCCGCCGCCCATACCGAGCCGCGTGACAGGGAATGGGCGGGACAGACGGAGACGCTCGTCACCCGTGCGTTCAGCGGTCCGGACTTCGCGGGCTCACGTCTGACGCGCGTGGACTGCCGCACCCGGATGTGTGTGCTGGAGGTGGAGCATGACGCGGCCGAGGCACGCGCGGAATTGCTGTCATCCCTGATGATGGTGAACGGCCTGCAGGGACAGGCGGTGATGCGGCTCGCGGACGACGGAAGCCGGCTGGCCTCGCGCATCTACCTGTCGCGTGCGGGGGAGTCTCTTCCAATGACGCTGCGGCCATGAGCCAGCCAGACGTGTGGAATCCGAGCCGGCGCATGCCCGGGCGGCCCCCCGGTTGCCCGGTCCAGTGTGGGCGTGCCAGCATTCGCAGGCCCGACATGGCCCATTCACAGCCCAGTGCCCGCGACACGCGCCCTCTTGGGAGCGCGCCGGAATCCTCGGACTCCGGCGCCTCGTATCTCCTGGTGTTGGAGGGAGACTCGACGTCTCGGTTCTCTCTTCCCGCCGAAGGCGTGGTGCTGGTGGGCCGCGACGAACAGGCGGACCTGTGCCTGCGCGACGACAGCGTGTCACGCCGCCATGCGCGTCTGGTGTTGACGGAGGAAGGCGCGCGTCTGGTGGACCTGGGCAGCCACAACGGCACCACCCTCAACGGCCGCCCCGTGGACACCGCGCAGCCCCTGCTGTCCGGTGACGTGGTGTCCTTTGGCGCGGTGGTCGCGGTGGTGCGCACGCGTGCACGCGCCGCGCCCGCGCACGCCCCGCTCCAGGCGGAACGGCTGATGGCGCGGCTGCGCGAGGAAGCGGAACGCGCCTTGCGGTATGGCAGGCCGCTCACCGCACTGGTGCTCGCGCTGCCGCAGCAGGGCTGCGTGGGACACGAAGCCGCGGAGGCACTGCTGGCGGCGGAGGCGGGCCCCGCGGAGGCCGCGGGCTGGCTGGACAGCTCTCACCTGCTGTGGATGATGCCCGAGGTCTCCGGAGAGCCGGGCGAGGATGGCCTGGGTGAGCGCGTCGGTGCGCTGCTGGCCGCATGTCCCCAGGGGCGCCTGGGCATCGCGACCTGTCCTTCGGACGGCTGCGACGCGGAGTCCCTGGTGGCGGCGGCGCGTGCTGCGGCCCGGACCGCGGTGTCCGGTGCGTGGGCTCCCGCGGCTGAAGGCATCACCCGCCTGACGTTGGCGGACCGCACCGTGCTGGTCGCGGACCCCGCCATGGCACAGCTCTACGCGTTGCTGCGCAGGCTGGCGGCCAGCGAGCTGCCCGTGCTGGTGTGCGGTGAAACGGGCGTGGGCAAGGAGAACGCCGCCTTCGCCGTGCACCACTGGTCTCCGCGCTCGGACAAGTCCTTCATCGCCATCAACTGCGCGGCCCTGCCGGAGGGGCTGGTGGAGAGCGAGCTCTTCGGCCATGAGCGCGGCGCCTTCACGGGGGCCAACACCACACGCGTGGGCCTGTTGGAGAGCGCCCAGGGCGGCACCGTCTTCCTGGACGAGGTGGGCGAGCTGCCTCCCTCCGCGCAGGCCAAGCTGCTGCGTGCGTTGGAGGTCCGCCGCATCACCCGCGTGGGCGACGTGCGGGAGCGCCCCATCGACTTGCGCGTGGTGGCCGCCACGCACCGGGACCTGGAAGCGGAGGTGGCCGCGGGGCGGTTCCGGGAGGACTTGTACTTCCGGCTCGGCGCGGCGACGGTGCTGCTGCCACCGCTGCGAGAGCGCCCGCGCGAGGTGCCGCTCCTGGCGCGCGACTTCCTGGCCCGGGCGTGCCAGTCGCTGGGCCGTGAGGAGATGGAGCTGTCCGCGGGCACGCTGTATGCCCTGTCCCGCCATGCGTGGCCCGGCAACGTGCGCGAGCTGCGCAACCTGATGGACTACGCGGCGGCCGCCGTGCCGGAGAACGTGGTGGAGCCGCACCACCTTCCCTCGCGCATGCAGCCTCGTGGCGCCAGCGCGCCCGCGCAGTCCTTGGCGCAGGACCTGGAACCTGCTCCCGCGGTGGCCGAACGGGTGTCGCCCCAGAAGACGCGGGTTCCCCTGGCCCAGGAGATTCGAGACCTGGAGCGCCACCGCATGCAGGAGGCGCTCGATGAGGCAGAGGGCGTCCAGACTCGCGCGGCGGCGATGATTGGCATGCCCATCCGAACCTTCTCGTTCAAGCTGAAGCAGCTTGGGCTGCAACCCCGCACCTCCCGCAAAGGGCCGCCCATCGGATGAAATCCTCCTCCGGGCGATTGGATCCCCCCGCGGAGTTCGAGGAGTACCGGCTGCTGCGCCCCCTGGGGCACGGCGCCATGGGACAGGTGTTCCTGGCGCAGGACACGCTGTTGGACCGGCAGGTGGCGGTGAAGTTCATCGCCACGGCGCAGGGCCGGCTGCCGGACGCGGCGGCGCGCGCGCGCTTCTTCCAGGAGGCGCGCGCCATCGCCCGGCTCCAGCACCCCAACGTGGTGGCCATCCACCGCGTCGGCGAGGTGCGCGGCCAGCCCTACCTGGTGTCCGAGCTCATCCGAGGAGAGCCGCTGGACCGATTGCAGCGGCCGGTGGATGCACAGCGGGCGCTCGCGTTGGGCCTTGGGCTCGCCAGAGGGCTGGCCGCGGCGCACCGGCGCGGCATCCTCCACCGGGACATCAAGCCCGCCAATGCCATCCTGTCCGAGGACGGCGAGGTGAAGCTGCTCGACTTCGGACTCGCGGAGTCCGCGTTCGCGGAGGAGGAGCACCCCGTCTCGGCGGCGGGCGCGGACGTTCCGGCGTCACCAGGACCGAGCCCCAAAGATACCCGGCCGATGCCTGGGCCACGGCCCACGGACACCCGGCCGCTCTCCATCATGCAGGGGCGCGATACCGGCCCGCGCCCCGACACCGGGGCAAGCGACGCCCCATCGCCACACGCCGATGAGGCCCGCCAGGATTTCGTTCCAGGCACGCCGCTCTATCTCGCGCCCGAGCTGTGGCGCGGTGAGCCCGCCAGCCGGGCCAGCGACGTCTATGCGCTGGGCGTCCTCCTCTACGAACTGTGCGCGGGCCACGCGCCCCATGAGGGCGTACCGTTGGAGCAGCTCGGGGCCGCGATACAGGAGCGCCCCCCGCCCCCCCTCGCCGAGCGCGCACCAGGAGCGTCGCCAGCCTTCGCCGCCATCGTGGACCGATGCGTCGACGCGGACCCGGCCCGGCGCTACGAGTCGGGTGACGCACTTCGGGAAGCACTCGAAGCGCTGAGCACGCCCACGCGCGCCAGTGCCATCCCGGCTGGCAATCCCTACCTGGGCCTGCGGGCCTTCGATGCCGCGCACCGGAGCGTCTTCTTCGGCCGCGAACCCGAGCTGCGAGAGGTCCTGGACCGGCTGCGCGGCGACACCTTCGTCCTGCTGGCGGGCGACTCCGGCGTGGGCAAATCCTCGCTGTGCCGGGCGGGCATTCTCGCTGCTGTCAGCCAGAGCGGCCTGGAGGATGGCGGGCCCGCATGGGCAGTCATCTCCGGGACACCCGGGCGCCGTCCGCTGGAGACCTGGGTGGAGCTGCTAGCCCCCGTGGTCGGAGAGAGCGCGGATGCCTTGCGCGCACGCCTCGCCACCGAGGAGCCCGGCGTCCTGGCCCGAGCCCTGCGCCGCCGGCCCACGAACGCTCCACCCCTGCTCCTCTTCATCGACCAGCTCGAGGAGCTCGTCACCTTCTCGGAGCCCACGCAGGCGGCCCGGCTCGCCGAGGAACTGGCCCTGGTGCTGCGTCGCGCGCCCCGCTTCCGCCTCCTCGCCACCGCTCGCAGCGACTGCCTCACACGGCTGGTGGCGCTCCCAGGTCTGGGTGATGAACTTCCGCGCGCGCTCCACCTGCTGCGCGCCCTCTCCGAACACGGGCTGCGAGAAGCCGTGGCGGGCCCCCTCCGCGTGCTGGGCATGCGCTTCGAAAGCCCCGCCATGGTGGACGCACTGGTCGCCTCCGCGGCGCGGGCCGAGGGAGGACTGCCCCTGCTCCAGTTCGCGCTGGAGGCACTCTGGGAGGCACGAGACTCCCAACGCCAGCTCATCCCCGCCGCCGCACTGGAGGCCCTGGGCGGCGTGGAAGGCGCGCTGGCCCGTCACGCGGACGCCGTGGTCGCCCGTCTCCGGCCGGAGCAACGGCCTCGCGCCCGGGCGATGCTCCTGGAGCTGGTGACGCCCGAGGGCACGCGCCTGCGCCGCACCCAGGAGGAGCTGCTGCGTGGTCCCGACGACGACGCCGGACGCGCGGTGCTGGACGGACTGGTGCGCGGCCGGCTGCTCACCGCGGGCGAGGCGGAGGACGGAGACGGCGTGTACACGCTGGCCCATGAGAGCCTCGTCACCGGCTGGGACACCCTGCGCGGGTGGTTGGGGCAGGACGAGCAACGCCGGGCCGTGCGAATGCGCCTGGAGCGCGCCGCCGCGGAGTGGGAGCGGCTGGGCCACCCGCCCGAGCTGCTCTACGGCGAGCGGCAGCTCACCGAGAGCCGCGCCGCGGGCCTTTCCCATGTCGAGAAGCCGCGGGAGCGCGACTTCCTCTCCCGCTCACGAAGGGCCGTGCGTCGGCGCCGGGTGACGCGCTGGCTGGCCGTCGCCCTGGTGCCCCTGGTGCTGGGAGGCGTGGTGGGCGTCACTCGCGTGCAGGCCCGGGCGCAACTGGATGCCCGCATCAACCGCCACCTGGACGAGGCCCAGGCGCAGCAGGTCGCGTTGGACATGCACCGCGCCGAGTTGGACCAACTGAGCGCCGAAGCCTTCACCCTGTTCGACACGCCGGGCCCTCAGAACCGCGAAGCGGCCGAAGCCGTGTGGAGCCGCGCCCAACAGACCCGGCAGGCGGTGGAGGAGACCGCGCTGCGCGCCATGTCGGAGCTGGAGGCCGCCTGGGGTCTGGCGCCCGGAAACCCTCGGGTGAGCCCGCTCATGGCCAACTTGTTGGTAACGCGCGTGGAGTTCGCCGAACAGGAACGCCAACCCGAGCAGCGCGCGCAGTGGCTCGCGCGGCTCGGGGCCCATGACCCCATGGGCGAGCTGCGCCGGGGGCTGACGGCACCGGCACGGCTGACGCTCACCAGCGAGCCCGCGGGCGCTCGCGTGCGGCTGCTGGAGCCCACGGCAGAGGGAGCGCCCGTCCCGGGACGCGACCTGGGGCAGACGCCCCTGCACGAGGTGGCACTGCCCGCGGGGTCCCACCTCCTGGTGCTGGAAGCGCCGGGCCGGTTTCCGGTGCGCGTCCCCGTGCTCCTCGCATCCGGCGAGCGGCTGGCGCTGGACGTGCCCCTTCCAGCCGCGGAGTCGGTACCCGAGGGCTTCGTGCACATCCCCGCCGGACGCTTCCTCCAGGGCGCGTCGGAGAGCGAGTACCTGCGGCGTGCCTTCTTCTTCGCGCCGCCACTGCATCGCGTGGACACGGGCGCGTACCTCATCGCGCGGCACGAGGTGACGTTCGCGCAGTACATCGCCTTCCTGGAGACGCTGCCCCCGGAGGAGCGCGCCGCGCGGATGCCGGGCTCGCGCCGCCGCCTCACCGTGGTGGACCTGGCCCACGAGCCGGATGGCCGCTGGCGGCTCACCCTGCGCCCCGCGTCTGCCAGCTACAGCGTGAGGGACGGTGAACGACTGCGCTACGGCAAGCGGGACCGCCGGCAGGAGCAGGACTGGCTGCGCTTCCCCGTGTCCGCCGTCTCCTTCGACGATGCCCTGGCCTACGTGGCGTGGCTGGACCGTACCGGTCAGGTGCCGGGCGCGCGCATGTGCACGGAGCGGGAGTGGGAACGGGCCGCGCGAGGCGCGGACGGCCGCCGCTACCCCGCGGGCGACTGGCTGGCGCCCGACGACGCCAACCATGACGCCACCTATGGCCGGGAGCCCTGGGGCTTCGGCCCCGACGAAGTGGGCAGCCACCCGCGCTCGCGGAGCCCCTTCGGCGTGGACGACATGGTGGGCAACGTGTGGGAGTGGACGCGCTCCGACGTGGACCCGGAGAAGCCGTCCGCCCAGGGTGGCAGTTGGTACCAGAGCGACCTGACGGCCCACACCGCCAACCGGGACCGCGTGGAGCGGACGCAGCGAGAGGCCCTCATCGGCTTTCGCGTCTGCGCCACGCCGCGCCCCTGAACGGGCGTCCCCAGCCGGCAATCCCTGCCAGCCCCCTGGCAATCCTTGCCGTCCATTCCTGCCCGCAACGCATGCCAGGACACGGCTGCCTGCAAGTCCTGCCAGGGACACCGGCCACCGGGCGGCACGCGCTGGGTGGCATGGCGGATGCTCTGTCACCGCGTACTCCACGATGACCGAGGTGTCTCACGTGACGCTCCGCCTCCGCATGCTCCCGCCCTGTCTCGCCATCTACCTGCTCTCCGCCTGCGCGCCCCCCGTGGACGAAACGGACACGGCGCTGACCCAGCAAGCCTTCGCGGGTGACGAGGAGGACCCCGACTCCCACTCCCAAGGTACCCAGCTCCACGCAACTCCCGTGCGCACCGTGATGTACGACGACGCACTCGTGCAGCACGACGGTGCGCTCCGGGTCGCCACCCTGAAACTGATGCGCGGGGAAATCGTGGCCAACATGCCCCTCTCCGTGGATGGCACCACGCCGAGCATGATGTTTTGCGGCGGGGGGGCGCCCGCGAACGAGACGCGAAGCTGTGGCTTCATCGTGGACGGGCAAGGCGTCTGTTCGCCAGGAAAGGCCGTCGCGCTCGTGGGAGGCGACAGCGGCTCCCTTCGAAACCGGTGTACGGGGGCCCCCGTGGTCCGCGTCTGCGCGGGCGAGGCCCCGTGCGAGCACCAGGGGCCGGGCTATCTCGCCTCCGCCAACAGCAGCTTCTCCCTCAACAACTGCCCCGCCGTCACGTTCACCTGTCCCTCCAGCGGCGTGTACACCGCGCTCGCGGGACCGGGCACGCCCAACACCACCTGGGTGATGCAGCTGACGAGCCGGTCGAGCACCTACCCCACGACACGCAAGGTCCTCCGAGGCGAGGAACTGATTGGCGCGCGGCTCCGTCAGCCGTCCACGGGCCCCGCCCTGGTGGTCGAGGACGTCATCAACGGGAACGCGCTCCCCAACACCGAAGGCTCCGGCATGTGGGAGCCGAGCGGGTACACCTTCCTCTACCAGGTGCGCTACACGACGGCGTCCGTGCCCCTGTGCCCGACTGGGGCGAACTGGGCCGTTCCAGTGAAGGGACTCTTCGACCTGCAGGGAACCCGGTACGAGAGCCCCCGGGGCTTCACGCTGGGCTGCGACGCGGGCGTCATCGCCAAGTGCTACCGCTGGGGCTACCAGCCGTGGCTGGACGGCGCGACGCCCGGGCCCGTCACCGAGGCGCACTGGTCCTGCACCCGCATGGCCCGCGCCGACTACTGTGGCCAGGGAACATCCTTCACCCTGGACGGCACCCGCATCCGTCCCTGGGACGCCCTGACGCCGGCCATCATCTCCGCGCCCTCGCCGGACTCCAGCTCGAATGACCTGACCTTCGAAGCGGGTTGGAACACCGCGGGCCCCGCGTGCCTCAGCCACCTGCGCTGGAAGCACCTGACCGCGCCCTGCGTGCCGCTCAATCCCCCCATCTACGATGAGAACGGCAACATCGTGAACGACTGCAGGGACCCGAACACGCCCTACGCCCCGGGCAAGTGCGCGGAGATTTGCGACGACGCAGCGCAGGCGGCCCAGTACTACGGCAGCCGCGTCTTCAACCACTCCGCCATCAACACGCCCTGACTCACGTACCCGCGAGGCGGTCCCAGTCCTCCTCGCCCTGGAAGACGTGCACCGCCAACCGCTCGCACACGGACTGGTGCGAGCGCGCGGCGGCGCCGCCCACCCAGACGGGCAGCCCCCTGGGCAGCGCCTGCCTCAAACGCGTCAGGGTGTCCTCGAAGGACTCGGCGCTCCGGCTGGCCACCGTGGACAGCCCCACGAAGTCGGGCCGCAGCGCCAATACCGCGCGGCCCAGGTCCTCCGCGGGAACGCGCTGCCCCAGCAGCGTCACCCGCACGCCCAGGTGCCGCAGCCGCAGCGCCGCTCCCAGCAGGCCCATCTCGTGCTCCTCTTCCGGAAAGCACGCCAGGACGCCATGCCGGTGCCGCCCCAAGGGCGCCGCGTGCAGCAGGCTCACCAGCCGCGCCCGCACCATCTGCGACACCAGGTGCTCCTGCGCCACCGTCAGCGTGCCCGACTCCCAGCGCTCGCCCACGTCGCAGAGCAGGGGCGCCAGCACCTCATCGAAGGCCTTGAGCGGGGGCAGCGCGGCCAGCACCTCGTCGAGCACGTCCGACACGCGCGGCTGGTCATACGCCTGGGCGGCGGCGAGCACGGACTCCCGCCACGTCTCCGCATGTGGTCGCGCGTCCGGGCCGGCCCCCCGCCCCGCGGCGTCCGCCTCCAGCCCCTCCATCAACTGAGGCAGCAGCTTCGCCGCCTCGCTGATGGCCACGCCTTCGTCGGTCAACCGCTTGAGCTGCTTGAGCACCGCCACGTCCCGGTCCGTATAGGCGCGGTAGCCCGCGGGGGTGCGGCGCGGCGTGAGCACGCCGTAGCGGCGCTCCCAGGCCCGGATGAGCTCCACCCGGACTCCTGCCAACTCCGCGGCGATGTTGATTCGATAGGTGCGCTCAGCCATGTCGCTACGGCAAGACTACGGGCGATTCTGAGCGTTGCGCACCTGGTTCCAGATGGCCACCAGCTCTTCCGACGACTCCGCGTACTGCGCGCCGAGCGAGAAAATGGCCTTCAGGTGCTCGCGAGCCCCCAGCCCGCCGACGACCACGGGAAAGGGCGCGCAGGCCCGGAGCGCGTCTTCCAGGACGGACGCGAACTCCTCCGGCGCACGGGCGCGCACGAAGGACAGCGCCACCACGTCCGGCCGCACCTGCACGCAGGCCCCTTGCAGCGCCGCCGCCGGGGTGTCCGCGCCCAGCATCGTCACCCGCCACCCCTTGCGCTTGAGGTGGATGCCCAGCAGCAGCAGGCCGCCTTCATGGTGGTCCCCCGCCGGGCAGGCGAGCAGGGCACGAGGGCCGGCAGGCGCGGAGGACAGGGCGTCATACACCTGCCGCAGGCGCTGACGGATGAGGGCGGAGGCCAGGTGCTCCCGCGCGACGTCCAGCCGCACGCCCATCTCCCGCAGCAGGGGTAGCAGGAAGCCGTCACAGTAGGCCTCCACGTCCATGACGGTCTGCGCGTCATCCAGCACGCGCGTCACCTCATCCCCTTCCAGGACCCCCACGGAGGACCAGAAGCGCTCGCTCAGGCGCTCGGCTTCGGGCTGCTCACGCGGCGGCTCCGTCTTCACCTGGGCGATGGCCTCGCTCACCGACAGGCCTTCCTCCTGGATGAGCCGGGCCACCCGGCGGACGGCCTCCACCTCCTCGCGCGAATAGACGCGGTAGTTGTTGCTTTCGCTGCGCAGCGGACGTGGGAAGCCGTAGCGCCGCTCCCAGGCGCGCAGCGTCGCCTCGCGGATGCCCGTCATGCGCGCGATGGTGCGGATGCGCAACGTCATGACGCCAGCCCCCGGGCCGCGTCCCAGCGCTCCGCCACGCCTCGCGCTCCGGACACCCTGCGCGTGAAGCCCTCCATGGACGTCACCGCCGCCAGTCGCCGCACCACCGTCTCCAATCCCTCCTGGAAGACGGACATGTCACCAGGCGGATGCGGGGTGCCCACCTCCAGCAACACGTCTGGACGCTCGTGTTCGAAGAAGCCGTAGCGCACCGCGATGGGCAGGCACTCCACCTTCGCCACCCGCGCCAGCAGCTCCACGCCCCGCTCCAGTCGCAGTGGGAGCACGCCGAAGGGGCGGTGCTCGCCCTCCGGGAAGACGAACACCACCGCGCGGGGCTTGCGCAGCAGCTCCTTCGCGTAGCGCAGCGACGCCACCGGCGACGTCGCATCCTTGCGCCGGATGCTGAAGGCACCGATGCGCGTGAGGAAGCGGTAGCGGCGCAGGTTCTCCTCATCCATGAGGCAGTAGCCGTCCCAACCCGCCGTCTGGCAGAGCTGGTTGAGCACGAAGCCGTCCCACCAGTTGGAGTGGTTCAGGTACACCAGCCGGCCCGGCCCTCCCGGCGGAAGCGTCCCGCGCACCCACAATCCCCGGAACGCCGAGCGGAACTTCCATCCGATGTACCGGTCCCACGCCCAGCCCAGCGGGCCGCCTTTCGCCGCGTGAATCACGACGCCCGGGCCTCCCCCAGCAGCGCCACCAACCCGGTGAACAGCGCCAGGCCCAGCGACACCAACACGCTGGTAATCAGGAAGAAGACCACCTCTTCCAGGGGCACCACGCCCAGGTACACGCCCAGGTGCTTGCCTTCACCGAAGTTCCAGATGCCGGTGGAGATGGCCAGGTGGTCCGCGATGGACAGGTACAGCCCCATGATGAAGGCCGGCGGCAGCACCGCCTTGAGCACCGCGCCGGAGCGTTCCTTGTAGTGGCGCACCAGCACCACCAACTGGAAGGCGATGACCGGCAGCGTCCAGCCCAACAGGTGGATGAGGTATGCCCACTTCGTCTCCATCATGGCGCCACCTCCCGAGCCGTCAGCGCGCCATCGCGGCGCTCACCCGCCTCCGCCGCGGGCCGAGTCGCCTGGGCATCCGGCGCCAGCGCACGCGCCAGCCGGGCCTGGGCCCACAGCCCCACCAGCAGCGTCTGCAGGCCGAAGAAGAGGTACTCCTCCAGCGGCAGGTACCCCAGCTTGATGCCCCAGATGCGCTCGGGGTCGAAGCCCCACAGGCCCCACTTCACCGCCAGGTTGTCCCAGGGCGACGTCGCCGCATACACGACGATGAGCAGGAGCCCCATGGGCGCCAGGCTCCTGGCCGTGAAGGTGCGGCGGTAGCGCCACGCCAGGAAGAGAATGGGCACTACCACGAACAGCCCGAGGAATCGCGCGTACGTCATCCGGGTCCTCCACTCAGCTCCGGAGCCACCCGTATCATTCGGCCTCCGGGTCGCAACGCATAGGTCTGCCCTCGCCACGTCACCGTGCCCTGCTGCCACAGCGAGCGCAGGAAGGCCGCCAGCAAGAGCGCTTCGCCCAACAACCAGTCCGTCACCGCGTAGGCCCGCCCCGCGTCCGCCACCGGCGCGTGGAGCCCGGCCAACCGCAGCGCCAGCAAGGTCCGCACGGCCACCAATCCCACCACCGAGCCCGCCAACACGGGCGACCCCAGCGCCGCGGCCAGCACCGTCAGCGGCAGCGTCGGCGTGAAGAGCAGCGGCACCGTGGGATACAGCGCGGGCCGGTGACTGGCCAGCACCTGCATCCAGCGCGTGAAGCGCGACAGGGGCGCCGCCCAGGGCACCTCGGCGTCCAGGGGGACCACCGCCGGGGCGCGGCTCAGCACCACACCCAGTCCCTGAGCGTGAAGACGCTTGGCCAACTCCAGGTCCTCGCCGATGTGGTCCGCGAGCCGCCGCAGCGACGCCACGGCCACGGGAGACAAGCCCAAGGCCTTGCCACACACGGCCTTGGCGCCCGCGCTCATCGCATCCAGGGCCCGGAAGCTGTGGTGGGTGTAACGCAGAAGGCCCGCCATGGCCCGGCTCGCGCCGTCCCGAGGCCCTACTGGCAGCGGCGCCGCGGTGCTCAGTGCGGCGCCCACGGCCACTGGCACGGCCAGGCCCTCCACCAGCGCGCCCGTCACCGCCACGTCCGCGTCCACCGACAGCACCACCCGGTCGCCCACGGGCAACACGTCCAGCGCATAAATCAGGTGTCCCACCTTCCGGTTGGGCGTCAGCGGATCGCTGGGAAGCCACCGCACGCCCGGGGCGAGCCGGGGACGGTAGGGCGACACCACCACCTGCTCCAACGGCCCGGCGTAGTCGATGGACTGCGCCAGATTCTCCAGCTCTCGAGGCGTGGGCGCGTCCACCGGGCGCAGCAGCAACACGGGCGGCAGCGCACCGAGCTGGGGAGCAGCGCCAGCCCGCGCGCGCGACAGACGCACGCACGCCACCGCGCTGAAGCCCGTGGCCACGGCGCACCACGCCAGGGACGCGAGGACGAGCGCGCTCATGCCGCCCGTCCCATGCGCGTGCGGAAGTGCGCCATCCAGCGGATGAAGGGCGAGTGGAAGCGACGGAAGTCCGCCACCTCGCCCAGCGAGTCCAGAGGCCCCTGGCGCGCCTCCAGCCGTGCGTAGAAGGGCGACGACTCCAGCAGCTTCGGCTGTCCCACCACCACGTTGCCCGCGTGCAGGCGTGACGGCACGCGCAGGCCCCAGCCCGTGATGTGGGTGGGCCGCGCCTCCACCAACGCGGGGCCCCGTTCGCAGCGCACTCCGCGCGCGCCCGCCACCACTCGCAGCGGCGCGACACCTTCAGGCAGGTGGTAGTCCACCACCGTCTCGTCCTCGCGGTGCGTGCGAGCCCAGTGCCACCCCGACAACCGCGCGCCCAGCAGCTCTCCGCCGTGGTTGGTGTCGTGGTAGCCCAGGCCACTCGCCTCGATGCCCAGCGAGGACACCTCCAGCCGTGCCTGCGAGCGAGGCGCCAGTGCCTGCCAGTAGTGCGGCAGCCCCGGCATGAGCTGCACCACCTCGCCCACGGGCGTCATCGGCTCCAGCGTCAGGCTGGCGCGCACGGGCCGGCCCCACGGCGCCGTCCCGTCGTCCACGGCCATCCGCACCGTGCCGTCCCCCTCGTACGACAGCGTGGAGCGACCGATACGCAGCCGGCCCGGAGCATCCAGCTCCGCGCGCGCGTACTCGCTGAGGACCCACAGCCGCCGCACACCCGCGTGGTACAGCGCGAAGTTCACCGCGCTGTGCTCCAGCGGCCGTCCGCCCCGCCGCGCCGCCACCGAGTACCGGGGCGAGAACAGCGAACCCAGCATGAAGATGCACACCGCGCTGTAGGGCCCCGCGGTGACGTCCGCATAGAACCAGCGGTAGGTGCCCGCCGCATCCGGCAGGGCGGGGAGTTTCGCCAAGCGCATCATGCATCCCTCCGGAGGTGCTGCGAAGCCAGCTCCGCGGCGAAGCGGCCGGACAACATCACCAGCGGCACGCCGCCGCCTGGATGCGTGCCGCCGCCCGCGAAGAACAGGCCCGGCGTGTTGCCGCGGATGCGCGGTCGGCGGAAGGGGCCGAACTTCCCGTGCGGCAGGAAGCCGTAGATGGAGCCGCCCGGAGCGCCCTGCGCGGCCAGGTCCACCGGCGAGCGCTGGCCGATGACTCGCACGCGCCCCTTGAGCGCCGGGTAGTGCCGGCACAGGCGCTCCACCATCTGCGCCTTCACGCGCTCGGCGCCTGCTTCCCAGTCCCGGGTGGCCTGCTCCGCGCCGCGCGCGTCCACGGGCAGCGCGGGCGCGTTCACCATGACGAACAACCCGGTGCGGCCCGGAGGCACCATGCTCTCGTCGGTGGCGGAGGGGTTGCAGAAGTACACCGTCGGGTCGGACGCGAGCTGTCCGCCGAACAGCTCGTCGAACTCGCGCCGGTAGTCACCACCGAAGAGCACCGTGTGGTGCGGTAGCGCCACGCGGCCCTCCACCTCCAACAGCAACACGAAGCCAGACAGCGCCAGCGGCTCCTTCGCGCGAGCAAGCCGCTCCAGCGGGTCCGCGTTCACCACCACGCTGTCGAAGCGCTCCGTGCCCTCCCGCGGGCCCACCTGGTAGCCCTCGCGCGTGCGCTCGAAGCGAGCCCGCATGTCCAGGTGGATGCGCACGCCCAGCCGGCGCACGGCCTGCCCCAGCGCATCCACCAACGCGCCGATGCCGCCGCGGACGTGGTGCACGCCATAGGCATGCTCGATGTGGGGAATCAGCGCGAAGGCCGCGCTGGCCTCGTAGGGTGACGCGCCCGTGTACGTGGCGAAGCGGCCCACGTACTGCCGCAGGTGGTCCGTCTTGAAGTGCCGGGCCGCCAGTTCGTGCAGCGTGCCCATCTTCATCCCCGCCACGACGGCCCCCACGCCGCGCTTCGCCACGCGCGCCATGAAGCCCGCCATGCCCTCGAAGGGGGCCTCCAGGTATGGCTCGCCCGCGGCCCGCCAGATGGCCGCGGCCTCCGTGTAGAAGCCGCGGATGCCGTCGCGCTCACCCGGGCGGACACCCGCCGCGCTCTCCGCCATCCGCTCCACGTCCTTGTAGGCCGTGAAGTCACACCCGTCCTCGAAGCGGTAGGCGCACTGCGGCTCCAGCTCCGTGAAGCGCGGCAGCAGGTCCTCGGCGCCCAGTTGCTGGAAGGTGCCACGCACCAGGTGCGGCAGCGTCAGCAACGTGGGCCCCGTGTCCAGGGTGATGCCATTCACGGTGACGGCCTGGGCCTTGCCGCCCAGCGAGGCGCCCCGCTCGAACAGCGTCACCTCATGCCCGTCCTTCGCCAGCAGCCCGGCGGCCGTCAGTCCACCGATGCCGCCGCCCACCACCGCGACGCGGGTGCGCTTCACGCTCCACCACCCATGCATCGCCGAAGCGCCGTCTTCATTCCCTCGCCACGCATGACGCCCTCACCCTCCCGCCCCGGTGGGGAGCAGCGGCATGCGCACCTCGCCCCGGGGGGCAGGAAGCACCGCGGCGGGCCGCACCATGGCCGCGGAAGCCAGCGCGAGCTTGCGGCGCGTCGTCACGTGGGCCCGGGCGCTGAACACGTCGTAGTCGCGCGCTTCGATGTCGCGCAGGATGTCGCCGTAGATGGCGCCCATCAGCCGCACCATCCGCTGACTGCCGAAGCCCGTCAGGTAGCGCACCCCGGCCGCCGCCCGCGCGTAGTACGCCCGCGAGCGCTCCACCTGGAAGCGCATGAAGGACCGCCAGCGCACGTCCACCTGTCCGCGCCGCAAGTCGTCCTCCGACAATCCGAAGGCGGCCAACTCCTCGGCGGGCAGGTACACCCGGCCGCGCTCCCAATCTTCGCGCACGTCGCGGAGGATGTTGGTGAGCTGCATGGCCCGGCCCAGGTCGGCCGCGGGCTCCACCGCCGCCGCGTCCGAGCACCCCAGCACCGGCGTCAGCATCAGCCCCACCACACCCGCCACGCGGTAGCAGTAGAGGTCCAGCTCCGCCCAGGTGGCGTAGCGGTGCTTCGTCAGGTCCATCTCCATTCCGGAGATGAGGTCCTGGAAGGGCTGCTCCGGAATCCGGAAGTGGCGCACCGTGTGCTCGAGCGCGGCGAACTCCCGCGCATCCCACGGCGTCGCGGCCTCGCTGCCCTTCACCCGGTCCGCGGGCGGCCCCAGCTCGCGCGAGGCCAGCTCCGGCATGGGCAGGTATAGCTCCGCCACGCGCTGCCGCGCCCGCGCCAGCCGCACCGGCAACGCATCGGCCGCGCTCGCCGCGTCGTCCCCGTCCACCATGTCGTCCAGGCGCCGGCAGAAGGCGTAGAGCGCGAACGCCGCCTTCCGGCGCAAGCCGAAGAGCAGGTACGAGGCGAAGAAGAAGCTCTTGGCGTGATGGCGCGTCACCTGCTTCGCCAGCACATAGCCGCGCCCCACCAGCGCCTTGTCGACAGACGGGCTCACGCGGCCACCCCTTCCAGCGGCGTGGCGGCGGCCGTCCGAGGCGACAGCGAAACGCCCTGCGCGTGGGCCCACGTCATCAGCCGCTCCGTCACCAGCCGCGCGGAGATGAGCACCGTGGGCAGCCCCGTCCCCGGCTGCGTGGAAGCACCGACGAAGAAGAGGTTCTTCACCCGCGCGTCCTGGTTGGACGGACGGAAGGGGCCAATCTGCGTGAAGTTCTGGGACAGGCCGAAGGCGCTGCCTCGCGCCAGGTTGAAGGTGCCGGCCCAGTCATCCGGGGTGAAGACACGCTCCACCTCAACGTCCGACTCCAGCGACGGGAAGCCCAGCTCCGCCATGCGCGCGAAGAACTTCGCGCGTACCTTGGGCCCCTCCACCTTCCAGTCCAGGTCCGGGTGCTGGTGCGGCACGGGCACCAGCACATAGAGCGCGTCCTTGCCCTCGGGCGCCAGGGACGCGTCGGTGCGCGTGGGCGCGTTGACGTAGAAGCTGGGGTCCTCCGGCACTCGGAAGCGCTCGAAGATGTCGTCGAAGGAGCCCTTGTAGTCCCGGCCGAACACCACGTTGTGGTGCAAGAGTTCCGGGTAGCGCCGCTTCATGCCCAGGTAGAGCATGTAGCCGCTGGACGTGTAGCGCAGCTTCTCCTTGCGCTTGAGCGTCGTCGCCTTCGGGTCCAGCAGCTTCTCGTACGCGTAGGGCAGGTCCGCGTTGCACAGCACCGCGTCCGCCTCCACCACCTCGCCGCCCTCCAACCGCACGCCTCGAGTCCGGCCGCCATCGGTGAGGATGCACTCCACGGGCGCGCCGTAGTGGAGGCGCACACCCTCCTCGCGCGCCAGCCGCTCCAGGGCCTGGGGAATGGCATACAGGCCGCCCTTGGGGAACCAGATGCCCACCCCCAGCTCGGAGAAGGGCAGCAAGCCGTACACCGCGGGCGACGCGTAGGGCGACACGCCCAGGTACATCGTCTGGAAGGTCATCGCCGCGCGCAGCCGCTCGTCCTGGAAGAAGCGGCTGACGTCCCCGTACATGCGGCGGTGAGCGCGGACCTGGAAGATGCGCGCGAGCACGCGCGGCGAGAGGTAGTCGCGCAGGCCCGCGTAGTTGCGCCCCACCAGGTGGTCCAGGCTCGTTCGGTACTGGACGCGGCCCTGGGCCAGGAAGGCGAGGTAGCGCGCGTAGCTGCCGGGCTCCACGCGCTCCAGCTCGCGGCCCATGGCGCACAGCTCTGACGTGAAGGTGACATCCGAACCGTCCCGGAAGTGGACCCGATAGTTCGGGTCGCACTTGAGCAGCGTCAGGTAGTCCTCGATGCGGCGGCCCACCGCGCGGAAGGTCTCCTCGAACACCTCCGGCATCAGCACGATGGTGGGGCCCAGGTCCCACGTGAAGCCATCCACCTGCAATCGGTTGCAGCGCCCGCCCGGTCCCTGCGTCTTCTCGAAGACCTGGACGTCGAAGCCCTGGTGCGCCAGCCGGGCAGCGGCGGCCAGCCCGCCCACGCC